>DASXAI010000839.1:0-1923 GCA_036406775.1 Acidimicrobiales bacterium | reverse complement strand
CGGAGCTCGGAGATGTCGCGCACGAGAAGCACGCCACCGGAAACGACGCCGGCCTCCAGGATCGGGATGCATCGCGTCAGCAGCGTGATCTCGGGCGTCTGCTCGACTTCTTCCAACACGGGCTCGTGACGGTCGAAGGCGGCGCGCACGGGACCGTCATCGAACCCGAGCTCGGCCAGGCGCAGGCCGATGGCGTTGGCGCTGATGCCGACCCGGTGCAACGCCGACACGGCATTGGGTGAGGCGTAGCGCACCCGAGCATCGGCGTCGAGCACCATCACGCCGTCACCCACCCGAGGCTCGGCGGTGGGCTGACGTTCGCCGGCGAACGGGAACGAGCCGTCGGCAATCATGGCGACGAAGCGCTTGAAGATCGAGAGATAGGTGCGCTCGAGCTCGCCGGGCTGCCGGGTGATGCGCGGTGACCACTCCCGGGTGAGGACGGCGATGACGCGCCCGGCGTAACGGACGGGGATGGCCGTCATCCGGGTCGGGCCTTCGACCCCGGCGACCTTGGTCTCGCCGTCGGCGATGTCGCCGGCTCCGGCCCGGTCGAGGAGTTCGACCTCGCTCGGGTCGGCGGGCGTGCCTACCCAGTCGGCGATGTAGTGCGTCTGGGCCGTGGCCGGACGGACCTGGGCGACCACGATCCAGCCGCCTTCGTCGGCGGCGACGTACAACAACAGGTCGGCAAAGCAGAAATCGGCGAGCATGCCCCACTCGCCCACGAGCCGTTGCAGGTGGGCGATGTCGCCCCGATCGAGTCGGGTGTGCTGACGCACGAGCTCGGCGACGGTGGCCATCGGCGGTCAAGGATGGCAGATCGCACGACTGCGAATGCTCGCAGCGGCGGTGCGGCTTCGCCGGCCGCCGCTGGGCCGCGGAAGTACCGATTGCGGAGCGGAGCGACTAGGAGCCGATCGAAGCGGAGCGGAGAGCGGCGACGAAGACTGCTTCAACCGCTCCACAGCAGGGCGCCCAGGCGCGCCAGGCCGCCGAGATCGTGGACGTCCTCGTCGAGATACGGCACGGCCACGGTGACCTCGGGGGCGCCGGTCAACTCGGCCCGCTGCTCGGCTTCGCGCTTGGCCACGACCTGGAAGTTGGAGAAGCTGTTGGCGACCTCGGTCAGCACGCCGCCGACGCGCGCCGGCGGCGCGTCCACGAACGGCGCCAGGTCGGCGCCGAGATCACTAGCCGACGCCCGCAGGACGTCCGCCGCGGCCGTCGCCCGGGTGTCGAGGAGGTACGGCGGCAGCACGCGGTTGAGCACGAGTGCGCCGAGCTGGAGCCGGCGGGCCCGCAGCGCGTCCATGAAGAACTCGGCCTCGTCGAGCGGGGCGGCCTCGAGCGTGCTGACGACGACGAACGTCGTGCGCCGATCGGCGAGCACGCGCGTGACCTCCTTGGCGCGGGCCACGAAGCCCCGCTGCATGGTCTGGAAAAGGCTGAAGAACTCGGCGATGTCCTGAAGGAATTGCGTGCCGAGGATGCGATCGGCCATCTGGTAGAAGGGCCGCGACGCCAGCGTGACGAATCGGCTCCGGTACGGGACCGTGAGCCACCGCAGGAGCCGGCTCTCGAAGAACTCGGCCATCCGGGCCGGGGCGTCGAGGAAGTCGAGGGCGTTGCGCGTCGGCGGCGTGTCCACCACCACGAGGTCGTAGCGACCCGATGCGTGGATCTCGAACAGCCGCTCCATCGCGATGTAGTCGTGGCTCTGCACGAACTTGGCCGTGATGTTCGTGTACAGCGGGTTGGCGAGGATCGCGTCTCGTGTCTTCTCGTCGGGTGCGTGGCGGCGGACGAGGTCGTCCCAGCTCTGCTTGGTGTCGAGCATCGCCGCCCACAACCCGTCGCGCAGCTCCAGGCCGGCGGCCTTGAGGCGCTCCGGGGGGACGGGCCGTTCCAGGTTCCCGAGCG
>DASXAI010000838.1:0-4066 GCA_036406775.1 Acidimicrobiales bacterium | reverse complement strand
CTTCCGTTCGGGAGCGGCCACACGTCGCCGATCGCGTCCGATGACGTCGCGCGAGTCGTCGCCACGGTCCTTACCGACCCGGGCCCGTATATCGGGCGCGTCTTGGAGCTGACCGGCCCGCGATCGCAGGACATGAATGGCGTCGCCGCCGAGTACGCAGGCGCGCTGGGCAAGCCGGTTTCGTACGTCGACGTCCCGTGGGACACGTGGGCTGAGCAGACGCTCCCGTACGCCAACCTCGGGCCGTATGTTGAAGAGCATCTCGCCGTCATGGCCCGGCTACATCGCGAGAATCGGTATGACCGCGTGACCGATACCGTCGAGGAAGTGACCGGTCGACCCGCGGAGTCAGTCGAGGAGTTCGTCGCGCGGCGAAGCGACCTGTTCGCGCAGTGACGTATCGCAGCGAAGCAGAACGCTTCGTCGCACGACTGTTCGCGCTCGCCCCGGCGGAAGGATGCGCGATCCGCCTATGACTGCCGATCTGCGTTTCCGCCGGTTCCGCCGCTCATAGCTGAGCGCCGAACTGAGGCATCACGTTGCGTGACGTGTTGGCCGCCTCCGGGCGGCGGCTGTGGGCCGTCTCCTGGCAGATTCTCTTGCCGCCGCCAACACGTGAGTGAATCGGGCAACATGGGCGCGTGGCGAAACGCCGTCCGGACGTGCCGGCTGAACACGGCGACCGGTGTGCCCGATGCGACCGGCCTATAAACCGGTCCGGTTCGACGTGGACGCCGACCTCTCCCGGCGAACTCTGCTCATGGTGTCTGACGGGACACGGCCCGGGCTGGCAGGACGGACCCGAGCCGGACTGGTGGCTCGGTCGGCGGCTCAGCCGCTCGCGCTGGGTGCGTTGGTTCCTCGGGTCCAAGGACGACTGACAGCCGCTCACCGCACTGCTGTCCTCCCAGAACGCGATCGTGGCGATCCCACTCGCCAGCCGGGCACAGGTCCAGGCGTACGATTCGTGCATGGCGTACGTGCGGCGCCGGGTGCTGGCGGATGGGTCGAGGCGGTACGAGTGCTGCTGGCGCGACCCGGTCAACAATCGTGAGCGGTCCAAGACCTTCCGCCGGCGAGCGGACGCCGACCACTTCGCGAAGCTCGTCGACGCCGACCTCGTCCGGGGCGTTCAGGTGCCCCGTCCGAGCGACGGCCGCCGCGGCGTCGGGGCCGTCGTCGAGCGCTGGTTCGCGCTGCACTCGCCGACGCTCAAGCCGAAGACGGCTCACAGCTACCGGAACCTGATCGACTCGCGCATCGAACCGGCACTCGGCCGCGTGCCCTTGAACAAGCTCCGCTTCTCCGACGTGCAGGGCTGGATCTCGGCGATGATCGCCGAGGGATTGTCGGCCAGCCGGATCCGGCAAGCCCACGTCGTCCTGGCATCGGCGCTGGACATGGCGGCACGGGACGGCATCATCGCCGCCAACCCGGCACGGGGTGTCACGCTTCCGGCCATCGCCAAGGACGAGCGCTCTTGGCTCGAACCGGCGATGATCGAAGCGGTCGCCGATGTGACCCAGGCGCCCTACGGGCTCGCGGTGCGGCTCATGGCGTACGAGGGCCTCCGGTGGGGGCGAGCTGGCCGCCCTCCGGCGCCGCAGCGTCGACCTGCTCAACCGGCGGCTCCTCGTGGTCGAGAACGTCGTCGAGGTGGGCGGCGTCCTCATCACCGGGACACCGAAGTCAGGCGAGGGGCGAACCGTCCCCATCCTCACCAACCTCTTGGACCCGTTGGCCGAGCACCTGGCGATCGCTCCGCCCTCCGCCGACGCCTCACTGTTCATCGGCCCGAAGGGTGCCCCGCTGCGCTACTCGTGGTGGCGACGCAACGTGTGGGCGCCGGCGTGTCACGAAGTCGGGCTCGACGTGCCGATCCACGCCCTCCGCCACTCGGCCGGCAAGGCGCTCGCCAACGCCGGCGTGCCCGCAGTCGTGATCAAGAGCTTCATGGGCCACGCGTCGGCGGCCTTCAGCATCGACGTCTACGGCCACACGTCGCCCACCGATCTCGACGACGCGGCCGAACGACTCGACACGTATCGGCACCGATCACTACAGGCCGGCACAGGACTGGTGCGTTTCGGACCGCGGGATGCTCGCGGGATCGTCGCGGGATCGAAGCGCAGTCGCCCGAGCTAGATAGGCTCTGAGCTGCTCTAACAGGGTGCGCCCCCTGGGATTCGAACCCAGAACCTGCGGATTAAGAGTCCGTTGCTCTGCCGTTGAGCTAGAGGCGCGCCTCGGCGACGCTAGCCGGGCAGGACTCCCGGCCATCGCCGCTGGGGTGACCGAGGGGACTCGAACCCCCGACCTTCAGGGCCACAACCTGACGCTCTAACCACCTGAGCTACGGCCACCATGGGACGTTGCATCCTAGACGATCACGACTGTGGAGCGGCCGCCGCCGGCCGACTTCCGCGACACCGTCTGTACCGCAGCGGTGCATATGGCGACGCGGAATCGAGGGGTTTAGGCGGTGACCCCAGCGGCCGTCGCCGTCGCCGTCCCGGCGCCCGCCGACGGTGCCGCCGACCGGGTCAGGGCATCCGATCGTGACAGGAGCACGACGCCGGCGACCGCGAGCACGGCACACGCCAGTCCGATCGCTACGGTCGCCGGTCCCACATCGAGGTGCTCACCGAAGACGGTCCATCCGATCACCGCCGACAGGATCGGCGTGGCGATCGTCATGCTGGCCTGAGCCGACGACAGGCTGCCGGCTCGCAACGCCAGGTTCTGGATGACGACGCCGAACACGGCCAGCGCCAGTGTGATCCCCGTTGCCGGCCGGAGGGCGGTCAGCAGACTGAAGTCGGATTGGAGATCGTCCGAGACGACCTTCAAGGTCGCCGCCTCGACGCCGAAGACGATGCCGGCAGCGGCGCCGTAGAGAGGTGCCGTCCACCGCGAACCCCTTCCGCCCACCAACAGGATCGCCACCAAGGCTGCCGACCCGATGCTCACGGCTGTCCACGAACCGACCGTGCCTTGGCGCGTGTCCTGACCGGGGCTGAGCGCGAGCAGGAGACCCAGCAGTCCCAGACCCACGAGGGCGCCGCCGACCCAGTCGCGGCGCCGAAGTGCCACGCGGGCGACCCACGCCGACAGCGGCACCATGAACACGATCTGGCTCACTTGCAGGACCTGCACCAGCGTCAGTGAGCCGACCGCCAGAGCCATGCCGTGGAGCACGAAGCCACCGACGCCGAGCACGAACCCGAGGACCCACCATCGGCTCGAGACGACCCGCCACACGGTTGATCGGCGGGTGCCGGCGCCGACCGTCGCCAGGTTCGCCTTCTGTTGCAACGCCAGGCCGAGCGTGTAGGCGAACGCCGAGACGACGGCGAGCACGCTCGCGGCCCCGGCCGCGCCCGACGACAGCGATGCGGCCAACGTCCCGCGCACGCCCACGTCACCTCCCGGCGCCGGACTCTACGACCGCGCCGGTTGTCCCAGGCGGACTGCGTTGCCGCCATCGAGGAATCCGTTGTCAGATAGGCTTCAAACAACGGATTCCTGTAAGGATTATCATGACAACGACAGAATCGCTGGCCTCCAGCGATTTGACGGAGCGGGCGCGGGAGCTCACCCGGATCGAGCTCCAGGTGTACGAAGCGCGCACGACGGCGTCCCGGGCCGCCACCCAGCGGGCCCGCCGGAGCTTGCCGCTCGGTGTGCCGTCCTCCTTCCAGGCCTATGACCCCCACCCGATCGTGGCCAGGCGGGCTCGGGGATCATGGCTCGAGGATGTCGACGGCCACCGCTACGTCGACTTCAACATGGGCTTCGGCGCCCTGTTCACCGGGCACGGCCATCCTCGGCTGAAGCAAGCAGTGACGGACCAACTGGACGACGGCACGCTGTTCGTGACCCCGTGCGAGGACAACGCCGTCGTCGCCGAGCTGCTCGCCCTGCGGTACGGCCTGCCGCTGTGGCGGTTCACGAACTCGGGCACCGAGTCGACCATGGACGCCATTCGGGTCGCACGCGGGTTCACGGGTCGGGAGAAGATCATCAAGGTCGAAGGCGGCTACCACGGCCATCACGACGAGATGAT
>DASXAI010000837.1:0-10484 GCA_036406775.1 Acidimicrobiales bacterium | reverse complement strand
GGTCGACGGATGCACTGGAGGCGGCGCTGGCGTGGTATCGAGCGGCCGGGACGCTCAGCGCCATCGATGCCGGCGTCGTCGTGGTGCCGACGATGTACCTCTGGGGAGACGAGGATGCCTCGGTGGGACGCGCCGCCGCCGAAGGAACGGCCGCCTTCGTGACCGGCGACTACGCCTTCCACCCGTTGGCCGGCGTCGGTCACTTCGCGACCGATCAGGCCCCCGAGGTCGTCACCGACCTCCTGCTCGCCCACCTCCGGTCCCACCCGGCCTGAGACGCCTCAGTCCCGGAGCCGAAGCCAGAATCGGCGCCAGCCCGCGCCGTAGCGCCGGGCCACCACGTGCGGACTGACGTCGAGAATCTCGCCGATGCGCTCCCACCCGACGCCCGACTGTCGCGCCCGTCGCACGGCGGCTCTCAAGTCACGCTGCGAGCGACGCCTCTGACGTGCGGCATGCACCGACAGTGTCACTCTCCTCACAGGCGCGGACCATCGAACCACGCAGCCAACTCATCAGCACCGAACACTCCGCCGCCGCCCTTCCCCGTCCGCCCGGCAGGAAGCTAATCGGAGCGACGAGACAACGCCGAATCGTGATTCATTGCTCGAACGTGAAGAGCATGAGGCACTGGCCTGCCGGATCGGTTGCCATCCACACCCAACCAGAACCACCGGCAAAGTCGATTCCTTGGCCCGGTTCGGCGCTCGCCCATGGGATCCTCACGCCAGACGGCGAGATCCAAAAGAGATCGACTCGCTTGGGGCCCTTGTTCACGAAGGATGTCTCGACGCCGGCAGCTTCGAAGGTGGGCGACGAGCGGGCCGTCGAGGCGGACTGGCAGGAGGGGTCGGTGACGGACGGGTCGAAGATGAAGGCGTTCGCGACGGTCCCGATGCCGGGGTTGTCTCGAAAGTAGGCCTTCACCGCCAGCGGCACCGTCTGCCTGAGGACAGAGACGACGTCGGCCTGGGCCTGGGTGGCGAGCGCGTTCTGGCGCTCGGCCTCCGCCGCCGAGGCTTCCGAGGCCGCCCGCTCCTGTTCGGCCACCGCCCGCTGCGATTCGGCGTCGGTCCGCGCCTGCTCCGCCGCGGCACGCTGGGACTCGGCATCGGTCCGCGCGTCATTCGCCTCCGCCACGGCGCGCTTGGCTCTCCGCTCGCTGGAGCGGGCCGACGCGGCCTGCTGCCACGCAAAGAGCACCAGACCGACGAGAACGGCGAGGGCGATGCTGACGGCGATGACGGCGGCCCGTCGTCGCTTGCGTCGGATGTGGCAGGCCTCGAGGTACGCCCGGTCGACGGCTTCGAGTTCGTCGGGATGCTCGTTCGCCCAATCCGACGCCTTCGACAACAACGCGCCGGTGATGAGGAGATCCCGGGGACGGCCCTGATGGTCCCAGGCCTGTGCCTCGCGCTGGAACGGGTGCAGATGTGTCTCTCGCCACCGGGCGTTACTGGCTCGGATCGGTGCGACCAGCCGGTCGTGGGCGAGTTCGTACCATTTCGTGCCGCGCCGTTCGTCGGCGCGGATCAAGTGGGCGTCTTCGAGGGCCTGCAACACGAGGTCGCCCTGGCGGCCAGGACCGGAGAGCACTGGAGCGCGAAAGCCCTGCTCGGTGAGAAGGGATTCGTCGAACCAGGTGCGCAGCTCACGCTCGTTGACGCCGGTATCGGCGATCGTGAGCATCACCTGGGCCTCGTAGAACTCGGCCAGCGCGTCGTCGACTTCGCCGAGCCCCTCGACGTCAGCGATCTCGATGGACGTGGCGTCGGGAGCGATCGTGTCCCACAGGCGGCGGCACACGACCTGTAGTTGCACCGGCTCCACGTACGGGCCGAGCTCGTCGCACACCGAGCCGGCTCGCTGGACCCGTACGGTGCGCAGATCGTCGACGAGGCGACGGGTCGCGGCGGGGGCAAAGGGAACGCCGGCCTGTCGCGCCGGCTCGGCCACGGCGGCCTCGGCCGCAGTGGTGCCGAGAAAGTCGAGTCGGTAGCGAGCTGACAACCGGTCCGGCAAAAGCCCGAGGTAAGGGTCGAGCTGCGCGATGAAGTCCTCTCTCATCGCGACCACTGACCACCGTCTCGGATCCCGCAACGCCCCACCGAGCTCGCGCAGGAACTGCAGCTTCTGCGCCTGGTCGGTGGGGTCGAGGGTGAAGAGCTCCTCGAACTGGTCGAAGAAGAGGCACGGATCGAGGCCGTCGTCGCGATGGAGGAATTCGTCCATGTAGTCGGCCAGGCCGCATCCCACCAGCTCCTGCAGCGTGAGGCCGCTGGCTCTCTCCTGTTCGAGGCTGAGGAGCGTGCTCAGCGTGTAGCGGTTCGCGACGTCGAGCTCGGCGTGGGCGGCGAGCTGATGGTGCACCCGGATCGTCGGGAGGACGTGAAAGTCGTGGTGTTCGAGTTCGGGCCGCAGACCCGCCTCCAGGAGCGAAGTCTTCCCGGCGCCAGACGGGGAGTACAGCAGGACGAGCCGTTCGGCCACCACGATGTCGCGGAGCTCGGCTACTTCTCGCGATCGTCCATTCAACATCTCGCCGTACTGAAAGGCCCGCGGTCCGACGTATGGATTGGCCCGACGCGTCGACAACGGATGGTCGACGAGGGTGTCGGCCGCGCTCATCGGGTCCCCTCCCATACCGTGGACAGTTCGCTGGCGAAGTCCTCGACCGATCCCCAGAAGATGTCGATCGACGGTTGCCGGTACTTCCCGAAGTAGCGCTCGAGGTATCTCTCGGCTCGCGCCGGCGACATCACGGTCGACGCCAGATCGATCTGAGCGGCAACGTGCGTATAGCGATGAAGCTTGTGGGCGCCTTGCTGGTTCATCAGCGTGGCCAGCAAGGCCCGTGTATCCCAGTCCTGCAAGCCGAATCCGAGCAGCAGGAGTGCCGAATCGGCCAGCGACCGGCGGACGACGGCCGGTATGAGCGACCTCTCACGCGTCACGCCGATCAGAAACTGGAAGTAGTCGTCCTCGGTCAATACGAGGGAGTCGGGGACATCGATGCGTCCGAAAACGTGGTACACGAGCGGTCGCTGCGCGCTGGGCTCGTACTCGGGCTCGGTCTCGAAGGCCGACGGCGGCCAGTCCAACGCCGGCTTCCACCGGCACAACTCGACCGTCGGCTCTTTGCCTTCGAGTCGGAGCGCCTCGGCCAGCAGATCGAAGGGATGAGCGGTCACGTAGACGGGGACAGGCAGGCGGGCGAGGATGGTGTGGGGGTCGGCGTCGCTGCGCTCGGCCAGCCAGGCCTGTCGCAACGCCTCGCCGAGACCGTTGCTCACGTCGACCTGTGGGTATCGGGTTTGCACGCGCTCGGTGAGGTATTCGCGCAGGCTGCCGATCAGCGTGTCGGTGTTGGTCATCACGGCGACGAACTGAGCGACCTCGGCCAGGTCGTCGCGTTGGTGACGAGCCATCGGGAACTCGAACGCCTTCGCCCACTGCCGGGCGATCAGGCGCCGAGAGCCGATCAACGAGTCGGTCAGCCCGACACCGAGAACGGGTGTGCAATGGCTCGCCTTCAGGTGGGACGCAATCGAGCGGAGAAGATCGAGGTCGCCGCGGTCGACGGCCGATGCCCGTCGGCGCACTGGAGCGGAGTCGTCGTCGACCTCGATGGGGATGCGGGCCATCAGTGCGTCGACCTCCCGGCCCACTGATTCCGCCACGTCGGAGCGGCCTCGCAGTTGCTGGAGGAGCGCGATCAGCGGCTCGTGCTCGTCGCGGTTGTCGACGTGACGTTTGAGGTCGGCCAGCACGACCAGTTGATCCTCGTACGACAGGACGGGTGTGGCGAGCCGGTCGCGCAGGGGCCCCAGCGCTGACATCGGCGCCGGCGGCGCGGGCGGTATCGGAGTCGGAAGTGGTACGGGTCGCGTCTGTTGGACGGCCACGATCAGATTGATCGCGCTCTCCGGTGTTCGCTCGCAGTAGTCGACCACCTGCGTTTCGCCGATCGGGTCAGATGCCAACGCCACGTTGACCGGTCGAACCATCACTGGCAGGAACGGACGGTCGAGCGCCTTGGCGTAGTCGAACTCGGCACGACAGGCGCGGGACGCCACAGAGTCCGGGCTCAGGGCAACGACAAAGAGATCACAGGACTTGACCTGATCCAGGATCGTGGCCCACCACTTCTCGCCGCCCTCCAACTCGCGGTCGAACCAAGTCTCGACATTCGAACGAGCCAGATCAGCCCGTAACTGTTCGACGGCGTCGAGATCGCGTCGTGCGTAGCTGATGAAGACCCTCATCGAGTCGTCCCCCTTCCCGCTGAACAGCGGGATTTGCGCCAGCACGAGGATTCTTATCCGACACGACGCCGGCTGCATGCACTTCCTTGACCGCACCCGACCTTGGGCGCAAATCCGCCCGAGCGACTAGTGCACGAGCAGGAGCACCGAGCCGAGGAGTAGGAGTCCGACGCCGTAGACGCGCTCGAGGCGTTCTGGCCGCATCCGCAGCGCGGTGCGGGCGCCGACGGCCGACAGTGGGATCGACGCCGCCGCGAACACGGCCGTGACGGCCCAGTCGATGTGACCGAGGGCGGCGTGCACGATCGTGCCCGGGACGGCGAGCACCGAGGCGACGGCCAGCGACGCGGCCAGGGCCGTCTTGATCGGGAGCCGGAGCACGGCGAGGTAGAGCGGCACGAGGAGGAAGCCACCGGCATTGGCAAGCAGCCCGGCGACGAAGCCCACGACGACGGCGACGACGGCGAGTCGCCACCGCCGGCGGCCGACATCCCGGACCGTCTCGGGCCGGTCTCGACGGGTCAGGATCCGCAGGCCGATCGCGGCCACGACGAGGTCGGTGGCGATGACCAGGGCGGGCCCGCCGACCCAGGGTGAGGCGAGCGCGCCGGCGACGGTGGCGGGCACGCCGAAGGCGATGCTCCAGCGCGTGACCTCGGTGTCGTTGAGGCCGACCCGGCGGTACTGCCGGTAGGCGACGAGGGTCCCCGGGATGGTGGCCGGGAGGGGCGACGCGACCGCGACGAACGCCGGCAGCCCGGCTGCCGCCAACAGTGGCGTGGCCACGGCCGATCCGCCCTTGCCGAAGAGCCCGCCCAGGAAGCCCACGCCGGCGCCGATCAGCGCGATCACGAGCCATTCCACCCATCGAGATCACCAGTTCTGATGGTGCATGTCCAAGACCAGTTTCCGCTGCAGTGCATAGGCTGTACCTATGGAACTGCGGCAGCTTCGGTACGCCCTCGCGGTGGTCGACCACGGGACGTTCACGGCGGCCGCCGCCGCCTGTCACGTCGCTCAACCGTCGCTGTCCGAGGCGGTACGGAACCTCGAGCGAGAGCTCGGTAGCCCACTGTTCAACCGCATCGGCCGGCGCGTCGTGCTCACCGCCGCGGGCGCGGCCTTCGCCCGAGCGGCCCGAGAGGCTCTGCGCGCCGTCGACGCGGTGCGGGCGGAAGTCGACAGCGTGGCCGGCCTCCTGGCCGGCCACCTCGACCTGGTGGCGCTCCCGACGCTGGCCGTCGACCCCGTGGCGCCACTCGTCGGCGCCTTCCGCTCCACCCACCCCGGGGTGACCGTGCGGCTCGCCCATCCCGACACACCCGCCGAACTGGTACACGCCATCCTCACCGGCGACAGCGAGGTCGGCATCAACGAGACGCTCCCCTCGCACCCTGGGCTGACCTCGCATCCGCTGCCCCGCCAGGAGATCGTGGCCGTCCTTCCCCCCGGCTCGCCGCCCCGTCGGCGCCTCGACGTGCGCACCTTGGCGGGGGTGCCCCTCGTGACCCAACCGCCCGGTACCTCGACCCGCAGCATGCTCGACGCCGCGGTGGCATCAGTCGGCCTCACGCCCGTCCTCGCCGTCGAAACCGATCTGCGGGAAGCCATCGTCCCCCTTGTCCTCGTCGGCGCGGGCGCCGCCGTCCTGCCGCGGCCGATGGCGGCCGTGGCGGCGGAGCAGGGCGCCGTCGTCGCCTCGCTGGTCCCCCGGCTCTGGCGTGAGCTCAGCCTCATCCGCCGCCAGGACGGGCTCTCCCCGGCCGCCCGTGCCTTCGTGGAGATCGCCGCCGCGACACAGTGACCGTGCGTCGGCGCCCGTCCAACGGTCGATCAAGGAACATCACGGATTCGCCAGGCCGTTACCTGAGGTTCATGTCCGTGATCTTGGCTCTTGCACTGGTGGGACAATCCGACCAGTGAGGGATCAGATGAGTGACGGTATGGAGTCCGGGAACGTGACGATCGCCGCCGTCCTGGCCGATGTGGACGGCACGCTGGTGACGAGCGACAAGGTACTGACCCCGAGGACGATCCAAGCCGTGAAGGAACTCCACGAGCGGGGTGTTCTGTTCGCCGTCACGAGTGGTCGTCCCCCTCGTGGCATGAAGATGCTGATCGAGCCGCTCGAGTTACGCGGCCCGATCGCTGCGTTCAACGGCGGCATGGTCGTCCTTCCGGACATGTCCGTGCTCGACGAACGGACGATTGCCAGCGACGCCGCGCCGGCCGTGCTCGCCTCGATCCGCGCCTGCGGTCTGTACGCGTGGATCTACCGCGGCACGGAGTGGTTCGTCACCGATCCTCATGCTCCCCATGCGCAGCACGAAGCGTCCACTGTGCAGTTCCAGCCCACCGTCGTCGCCACTTACGACGGCCTGCTCGACCGGGTCGTGAAGATCGTGGGCGTCAGCGACGACCACGATCTCGTGGAACGGTGCGAAGCCTCGGTTCGAGAGCGGTTCGGGGACCGGGTCTCGGCGGCGCGCTCCCAGCAGTACTACCTCGACGTCACGAACCCCACGGCCAACAAGGGGGTCGTGATCGAACGGCTGTCGACCTACGCCGGTATCCCGCAGCAACAGATCGCCGCGCTCGGTGACCAACCGAGCGACGTGCTCATGTTCGTGCGAGCGGGCCTCAGCGTCGCGATGGCCAACGCGTCCGACGACGTACGACGCCAAGCCGCGTACGTGACGGCGTCGAACGACGACGACGGGTTCGCGAAGGCGATCGAACGGTACGTCCTGCCGAGAACGGTCGCGGCTACGCCGACGCCGCCGACGTGATGGACGGGTGCGGCGGCCGGCCTCGGTCGCCGGTGCGTCAGGCGGGCGGACTGTTGGGGGCGAGCGTGTCGAGCCGTTTGTGGGCGGAGCGCAGCCGGAAGCCGACGATGATGTCCGAGACGCCCCGGAACAGGGCGGCGAACCCGACCCAGACGACCAGCAGCACGATGCCCCGATAGGTCGCGACGGTGCGATCGTCAGGACTGATCGCCCAGAAACCGAGCCCGATCATGATGATGCCGGAGATGAGCTGCAGCCACCAGAGGTCGTCGATGTGCTTCGTGCTGAACGCGAAGACGATGTCGATGATGCCGTAGAACAGCAGCAGCCAGCCGACGATGGCCGCGAGCACCAAGAAGGTCTCGCCCGGCCAAATGAGGGCGATGACCCCCGCCACGATGGAGACGATGCCCAACAGGATGTAGAGCCACTTCCAACCCGGAGCGATAGCCGCCACCACGAACTCCATCACCCCTCCCATGATGAAGCCGATGCCGAAGAGCACAGCGACGGCCCACACCGTGGCGTAGTTGAACGACAACACGATGAAGGCGAAGACAACCCAGGCGATGCCGGCGGCGAGGAACCAGCCCCAGTTGCCGGTCACCGTCCGCATGTCGTCCCGGAACGCTCTCGTCACCATGTAGGAACCCCCTCGGTCGAGACAGCCGAAGACTAGGGGCCTCCCACCAACGCCTCGGCCGACTCTGCCCACCCGGCCTTCCCCGGACAGGCAAGCGCCCACTCGCCGCTTCCTGCACCCAACACCACAGGTGGTCTTCAGCTTGCTGGTCGTCGAGCCTGGACAGTGAATCCGAGCTTTTCGAGCACGGCGACCGCGCCGGACTTGCCGCCCTCGAAGTCGCCAGAGGCAAGGCGCTGGCCAGTGGCGAACTCATAGGCGGTGCCGAGAATCGCTTTGGGCGGGTAGAGGCGTTCGTCCCAGATCAGGTCGTATGTCGTGGTCGGGGCGAAGCCGTGTTTGGCGAAAAATGCCTTCGGTCCGAGCCGGTCGTACTCACGTAGTGCGTGCATCACATCGGTATGGGTCACGGTGTCCCACGTCACCATCTACTCGTCTCCTTGCGAGAGGCCCGGCCGGTGCGACGGCGCGGGGCGCCAACTATGACGTTACGGGTGGGCTGTCAGTTCGCTCGGCCCAAGGCGTCCCATGAGGTGAACCTCGGCGCGTAGTGCTCGAAGAAAATCCGGGAGACGAGTTCACCGCGGGTGCGGACGCCGACTTTGTCGAAGATGGATTTGAGGTGGTCCTGCACGGTGTAGGGAGAGAGATGCAACTGGCTGGCGATCTCGTTGGTGGCAAGGCCACGGGCCACGAGCCGGGTCACCGCCCACTCGCGCTCGGTGAAGCCGTACGCGTCGGCGACGAGAGGCGCCAGCTCGTCGCCGGCGACTGGTTCGAGGATCACCGCCGCTCGCGCGTCGGGCTCCTCGCCCAGCTGCGAACCGCGCACCATGAGCCAACGTCCTGATGGCGTGCGGACCCGCGCCGACGCTCCGAGTTCCCGCAACTGTCCCGCGGCGGCCTGTCTGACCGCCTGGGCGACGGCGGCGATGACCGGTGGCGCGTCACCCTCCTGTCTCGTGTCGCCGTCGAGCTCGGCCAGCCATCGGCGCGCGGTGGCGTCGGCCATCTCGATCGAGCCGTCCCGGGCGACCAGCAGGACGCCGGGACCATCAGCGCCGGACTCGGTCTCGCCTGGTCCGTCAGCCGGCCGGACCGTGAGCAAGATCGCGCGTCTGAGGCCCTCGGTCAGATACGCCGCGACGGACCCGACCACCGCCGAGTCGGTAGGAGTGAAGGGCTGATCGCCCGCCTCACGGAGGAGAGTGATGGCTCCCCACGTGCCCGCGCCCGCAACCAGCGCGACGCGCAACTCGTCGCCGAAGCCGAGCGGCCCCTTCAGCTCGCGATGGCGGCGGCTCTTGTCGAGGTCACCGCCGGTCGCCTCGCTCAAGCTCGAAGCCGACCGTGAGGCTCGCGACAACGCGGTGAATTTGTTGAAATCGTCCTCCGCCAGCTCGATCTCGGTCATGCGGGGCATGGCCCAGGGCGGAAGGCCGTTCTCAACGATCTCCCCAGTGGGCAACAGCGTGGCGGGATCCAGCGTCAACAGGCAGAACCCTTCGAACGGCACGGTCCGGCCGAGGAGCCGAGCCGCGGCACGGGCGTAGTCCCCCACATCGAGACCCCGATGGGCCAACGCGATGAGGTCGGTGCGCAGATCCTCAGGTGAGACAGCGGTCACCATTCGCTCCTACTGCGTGGGCGGGCGTCCCGAATCACCCAGGATTCTGGGATGTGGGCACCACGAGGCGTCTCTAGCTTCGTCGTTGCACCTGCCTGTCGGCTTGAAGGAGACAACCCGTGAGAGCACACCAACATTCCTCGACTTCATGGCTCAAGGGTCAGCTCATTCTGCCGGGAGAAGCCGAGTACGACGACGCCCGGTCGGTATGGAACGCGCGCTTCGACCCCCACCCGGCGCTGATCGCCCGCGTCGCTGACGCGGACGACGTGGTGCGCGCCATCGACTACGCCCGCACCTCGGCCCTGCCGTTGTCGGTGCGGGGCGGCTCCTACAACGTCGCGGGCACGTCCGTCGTCGACGGCGGACTCGTGATCGACCTCTCGGGCATGAACGGCATCCGAGTCGATGCTCCGGGCCGGAGGGCGTGGGTCGAGCCCGGCGTGCGCACGGGCGAACTCCTGCGCGCCCTCGCGACGTACGGCCTCACCCTCCCGGTGGGACGCGTGTCTCAGGTGGGCATGGCCGGACTCACGCTCGGCGGTGGTATCGGCGCGCTGATGGGAACGCACGGCCTGACGATCGACAACGTCATCTCCATGGAGGTGGTGACCGCCGACGGCCGTGTACTGCACGCCGCCGCCGACAAGAACGAGGATCTGTACTGGGCGCTGCGCGGCGGCGGCGGGAACTTCGGCGTCGTGACCGGGTTCGAGTTCGAGCTGCACCCGCAGGCCACACTGTTGGCAGGACGAATCGTGCATCCACTGACGGTGGCCGCGGATGTGCTTCGGTTCTACCGTCGGTTCGCCGCCGCCGCACCCGATCAGCTCACCGTGAGCGCCGGCCTGGTCCAGACGCCCGATGGCACCCCCGCGGTAGCGGTGATCCCGGTGTACTCAGGCGACGACCTGACGGAGGGAGCACGTCTCGTGCTACCGCTCCGCCGTTTCGGCACCCCGGTCGCCGACACGGTCGGCCCGATGAGCTACATCGACGTCAGCTCGATGATGGACGAGGCGGGCCGGGCCGGGCGCCGCTGCTACTGGAGGTCGGGTTTCGTGCCCGCGCTCGACGACGACACCATCGGCGTCCTGGTCGAGGGCTTCTCACGGGTTCCCTCGCCGAACACACTGCTGCTGATCGACTACATGCACGGG
>DASXAI010000836.1:0-2781 GCA_036406775.1 Acidimicrobiales bacterium | reverse complement strand
GTGGGCGCCCTTCCCTCTCGCACAGCCGGCTCCGAGATCCGGCCGGACGACGCCGCCGGCTGGCGCACGGCAACGCCGTCGTCCATCGCCTCACTTGCCGGAGCCGCTGCGCTGGAGGTGCTCGGCTCCGCTCGGCGCGGTCTGAGCAACGACGAGGTCGAGCGGCGCCGCGCCGCGGTTGGGCCCAACGCCCTTAGATCCCACGGCGTCCAACCGTGGAGTGTGCTGGGTCGCCAACTCGCCAACCCCCTCCTCTTGCTGCTCGCGGCGGCGGCCGCAGTATCGCTGTACCTCGGTGAGGGCACCGACGCCGTGATCATCATCGTCATCGTGACGATGAGCGTCGGACTCGGTTTTGCCAATGAATACCGATCCGAGCGGGCGGTGGAAGCGCTGCACGAGGCCGTGCACCACCAGACTGTTGTGCGCCGCGATGGGCAGGCACAGACGGTCGACGTCGTCGACCTCGTTCCCGGCGACATCGTGGAGCTCGGCCTCGGGGATGTGGTGCCGGCGGACGTGAGGCTGCTCGAAGCCGCCGGCCTCGAATGTAACGAAGCCGCGCTGACGGGGGAGTCGATCGCCGTCGCGAAGCAGAGTGAACCGTGCGAGCCCGATGGCCGTTCGAGCCTCGACCTGCCCTCGGTGGCGTTCATGGGCACGGTCGTGACGGCCGGGCGAGGCGAAGGCGTCGCCATCGCGACCGGAAGCCGCACCGCGTTCGGCGCCATCGCCGCCGGTCTCGGCGATCGCCATCCGCCCACGGCCTTCCAGCAAGGACTGGCCGGCTTCTCCCGGCTCCTCGTGGCCGTCGCCGGCGTGCTGTGCGGCACCATCTTCTTGCTCAACGTCGCCATCGGGCGACCCTTCCTGGACGCGCTGCTGTTCTCGCTGGCCGTCGCCATCGGCATCACGCCGCAGCTGCTCCCAGCGGTGGTCACCGTGAGCCTCTCGACAGGCGCGCGCCGTCTCACTGAGCGGCGCGTGGTGGTCAAGCGGCTCGTCGTCATCGAGGACCTCGGGAACGTCCAGGTGCTCTTCACCGACAAGACCGGCACCTTGACGGAAGGGCGCATCACCTTCGACCAGGCCATTGCCCCCGACGGGTCGGCCTCCGACGACGTCCTCGAGCTGGGCTTGGCGTGCACCGAGGGCGTCCGGTCGGCGAGTGGCGTGGTCGGAGCCAACGCACTGGATGCGGCGCTCTGGGAGGCGCCGGGCGCCGCTACCAAGGTCGCGGCGTGGTCGGTTCCGGTCGCCGTGCTGCCGTTCGATCACGATCGACGACTCGTCTCCGTCATCGTCGACGCACCCGACGGCCGGCGCCTGCAGATCACGAAGGGCGCGCCCGAGATCGTGCTCGCCCGCTGCCGCGCCACGCCGGCGGGCGCGGCGCTCGACGCGCTCCTCCAGCGGGGCTTTCGCGTCGTAGCCGTGGCCACCCGGGCGGCGCCGAACGCCGCGAGGCTCACCGTCGAGAGCGAGCACGATCTGGACCTGGTCGGGTTCCTGGCCTTCGTGGATCGCCCGAAGGCCGATGCCGCCGAGGCCCTGAACCGGCTGCGAAGCCTCGAGGTCACGGTCAAGGTGCTCACTGGCGACCATCCGACGGTGGCCGAAGGGGTGTGCCGGCAACTCGGTCTTCCCGTCACCGGCGTGCTGACAGGCGCCGACGTCGACACGCTCGACGACGATGCGCTCGTGGGCGCCGTGACGAACACCACTGTGTTCAGCCGGGTCTCGCCGGCGCAGAAGGCTCGCGTCATCCGAGCCGAGCGCAGCCGCGGCACGGACGTCGCGTTCCTCGGCGACGGGGTGAACGACGCCATCGCCCTGCACGCCGCCGACGTCGGCATCTCGGTCGACACGGCGAGTGACGTCGCCAAGGACGCGGCCGACGTCGTTCTCGTCGACAAGAGCCTGGCCGTCATCGCCGACGCCGTTGTCGAGGGACGGAGGATCTTCGCCAACACCATCAAGTACGTCCTCATGGCGACGTCGTCGAACGTCGGGAACATGGTCTCGGCTGGCGTCGCCTCGGTGGTCCTCGACTTCCTGCCGATGCTGCCCGGCCAGATCCTCTTGAACAACCTCCTCTACGACACCAGTCAGCTCACCATTCCCACCGACAACGTCGACGAGGAGATGCTCCGACGGCCGGCGCAGTGGGACCTCGGCCTGATCCGCCGGTTCATGATGCTCTTCGGACCACTGTCCTCCATCTTCGACGCTCTGACGTTCGTGGTGCTTCTCCAGGTTCTGCACGCCGGCGCGCCGGAGTTCCGGTCGGGTTGGTTCATGGAGTCGCTGGCCACGCAGACGCTGGTCATCTTCGTGATCCGGACACGCCGGGTGCCGTGGTGGCGGAGCCGGCCGAGCTGGCCGCTGGCCGTCACCACCGTCGCCTGCGCCTCCGTGGCCGTCGTGCTCCCGTACTCACCCCTCGCGGAGCCGCTTGGCTTCGTCGCGCTGCCGTTCAGCTTCCTGGCCACGGTCGTCGTGCTGGTCGGCGCCTATCTCGCGCTGGCCGAGGTGGCCAAGGGCCGCTTCTTCGCCCCCACCGCGCCCGGGCAACCCGTGGCCGCCAGCGTCTCGGTGCGGCACCGCCGAGCCCACCGCCGGGCCGCCCGGTTCAGCACCCGCTGAGCGGGACCTTCAGCCCTGTTCAGACCGCCGGAACCGCGGCACGATCGCAGACATGGCACCAACGACGGGCAACCGGCGAGTCGTGGTGGGAGTGGACGGATCACCCGCCGGCCGGCATGCACTTCAGTGGGCAGC
>DASXAI010000835.1:0-3944 GCA_036406775.1 Acidimicrobiales bacterium | reverse complement strand
AACACCGTCACAGGCAACGAGAACTGGATGCGTGCGCGAGAGGCATTGATCTCCACCGACGTCTTCGGCGCCGACACCGACGTCGAGAAGCTGTTCCCGATCTGTACCCCGGGCGCTTCTGACACCGCCCGCTTCGACGAGGTGCTCGAACTGCTCCACCTGGGCGGCCGCCCGCTGCCCCACGCCGTGCTGATGATGATCCCCGAGGCCTGGGAACGGCACGAGTCGATGGACCCGGCCAAGCGGGCGTTCTACCGGTTCCACGCCTCGCTCATGGAGCCGTGGGACGGCCCGGCGTCGATCGCCTTCACCGACGGCACCGTGATCGGCGCCGTTCTCGACCGCAACGGCCTGCGCCCCAGCCGCTACTGGGTCACCGACGACGACCTCGTGATCATGGCGTCGGAGGCGGGCGTGGTCGACGTCCCGCCGCAACACGTCGTGCACAAGGGCCGGCTCCAGCCGGGCCGCATGTTCCTCGTCGACACCGCTCAGGGCCGCATCGTCGACGACGCCGAGATCAAGGCCACGCTCGCCGCCGAGCACCCGTACGACGAGTGGATCCACGCCGGCATCGTCCGCCTGCCCGACCTGCCCGAGCGCGAACACGTCGTCTACTCCCACGGGTCGGTCGTGCGGCGTCAGCAGGTGTTCGGCTACACCCACGAGGAGCTGAAGGTCCTGATCGCGCCGATGGCGCGCACCGGCGCCGAACCCATCGGCTCCATGGGCACCGACACGCCCATCGCCGTGCTGTCGGCTCGGCCGCGGCTCCTCTTCGACTACTTCCAGCAGCTGTTCGCCCAAGTCACGAATCCGCCCCTCGACGCCATCCGCGAGGAGCTGGTGACCGCACTCGGATCCACCATCGGGCCCGAGCACAACCTGCTCGACCCGAGCCCGGCCTCGTGCCGGCAGGTCGTGCTGCCGTTCCCCGTCATCGACAACGACGAGCTGGCCAAGATCGTCCACGTCAACTCCGACGGCGACATGCCCGGCTTCCACGCCGTCATCGTGAGCGGCCTCTACCGCGTGGCCGGCGGGGGCGCGGCGCTGCAGTTGGCCCTCGATGCCATCCGCCGCCAGGTGAGCCAGGCCATTGCCGACGGCGCGCGCATCATCGTGCTGTCCGACCGCAACAGCGACGAGGTCTACGCGCCGATCCCGTCGCTGCTGCTCACGTCGGCGGTGCACCACCACCTGATCCGGGAGAAGACGCGCACCAAGGTCGGCCTCGTCGTCGAGTGCGGCGACGCCCGCGAGGTGCACCACATGGCGTTGCTCATCGGCTACGGGGCCGGCGCCGTGAACCCCTACCTTGCCTTCGAGTCGATCGAGGACATGATCGCCGAAGGCATCAACGCGCTGGGCGACATGGAGCCGCAGAAGGCGGTCAAGAACTACATCAAGGCGGCCGGCAAGGGTGTCCTGAAGGTGATGTCGAAGATGGGCATCTCCACGGTGGCCTCGTACTGCGGGGCCCAGGTCTTCGAGGCCATCGGTCTCGGCCAGGACCTCGTCGACGAGTACTTCACCGGCACCGTCAGCCGCCTCGGGGGCATCGGCCTCGACGAGCTCGCGGCCGAGGCCGCGGCTCGCCACGCCATCGCGCATCCCTCTCGACCGGAGGAGCGCTCGCACCGCCAGCTCGAGCTGGGCGGCGAGTACCAGTGGCGCCGTGAGGGCGAGTACCACCTCTTCAACCCGGAGACCGTCTTCAAGCTGCAGCACGCCACGCGCACCCGGCGCTACGAGATCTTCAAGGAGTACACGAAGCTCGTCGACGAGCAGTCGAAGCACCTCGCCACGCTGCGCGGGCTGTTCGAGCTGCGGATCGGCTCGCGCCCGCCGGTTCCGATCGAGGAGGTCGAGCCGGTCACCGCCATCGTGAAGCGGTTCTCCACGGGTGCCATGAGCTACGGCTCGATCTCGAAGGAGGCCCACGAGACCCTCGCCGTCGCCATGAACCGCCTCGGCGCGCGCAGCAACACCGGCGAGGGAGGCGAGGACGCCGACCGCTACGTCGCCGACCCCAACGGCGACCTCCGACGTTCGGCCATCAAGCAGGTGGCGTCGGGCCGCTTCGGCGTCACCAGCGAGTACCTCGTGAACGCCGACGACCTCCAGATCAAGATGGCGCAGGGGGCCAAGCCGGGTGAGGGCGGCCAGTTGCCGGGGCACAAGGTGTACCCGTGGATCGCCCGGACCCGGTACTCGACGCCCGGCGTGGGGCTGATCTCGCCCCCGCCGCACCACGACATCTATTCCATCGAGGACCTGAAGCAGCTCATCCACGACCTCAAGAACGCCAACCCGCGGGCCCGCATCCACGTGAAGCTCGTCGCCGAGGTCGGCGTCGGCACCGTGGCGGCCGGGGTGTCGAAGGCGCACGCCGACGTGGTGCTGATCTCGGGCCACGACGGCGGCACCGGCGCCTCGCCGCTCACGTCGCTGAAGCATGCCGGCGCGCCGTGGGAGCTCGGCCTGGCCGAGACGCAACAGACGCTCCTGCTGAACGGCCTACGCGACCGCATCGTGGTCCAGACCGATGGCCAGATGAAGACGGGACGCGACGTCCTCATCGCGGCGCTGCTCGGCGCCGAGGAGTTCGGCTTCGCCACGGCGCCGCTCGTCGTGTCGGGCTGCGTGATGATGCGCGTCTGCCACCTCGACACCTGCCCGGTGGGCATCGCCACGCAGAACCCGGTGCTGCGCCAGCGCTTCACCGGCCGGCCCGAGTTCGTCGTCAACTTCTTCGAGTTCATCGCCGAAGAGGTGCGCGAGCTCCTCGCTTCGCTCGGTTTCCGCTCGCTCGAGGAGGCCGTGGGTCACGTCGAGCTGCTCGACACCCGCGCCGCCATCGCGCACTGGAAGGCGTCCGGCCTCGACCTCGCGCCGATCCTGGCCGAGCCGCTGAACCCGTACGAGCAGACCTTCCACCAGTCGGTGCCGCAGGACCACGGACTCGACCGAGCCCTCGATGTCGACCTGATCGAGGCGGCCCGACCCGCCCTCGACGACGGCCAACCCGTCCACATCGAGCGCGCCATCCGCAACGTGCACCGCACCGTCGGCACCATGTTGGGCTCCGAGCTCACGCGCATCTACGGCGCCGACGGTCTGCCTGACGGCACCATCGACATCCACTTGCGCGGCTCGGCCGGCCAGTCGTTCGGCGCCTTCGTGCCGCGGGGCATCGCCCTGCGGCTGGAGGGTGACGCCAACGACTACCTCGCCAAGGGCCTGTCGGGTGGTCGGGTCGTCGTCCATCCCGACCGCGACGCTCCGTTTGCGGCCGAGGAGAACGTGATCGCCGGCAACGTCATCGCCTACGGCGCCACGGCCGGCGAGCTGTTCATCCGCGGCCTCGTCGGCGAGCGCTTCTGCGTGCGCAACTCCGGTGTCACTGCCGTCGTGGAAGGCGTGGGCGACCACGGGTGCGAGTACATGACCGGCGGCCGGGTCGTCGTGCTCGGGCCGACGGGGCGGAACTTCGGCGCCGGCATGTCGGGCGGTATCGCCTACGTGCACGATCCCTACGGCACCTTCATCGCCCTCGTGAACCACGAGATGGTCGACGTCGAGCCGCTCACCGACGACGACCGCGAGTTCGTGTACTCGCTCGTGGCACGCCACCGCGAGCACACCGGCTCCACCGTGGCGGCACGCCTGCTCGACGACTGGACATTGGAAGCAGCGATGTTCCGCAAGGTCATGCCGCGCGACTACCGGCGCGTCCTCGACGTCATGACGACGGCCGAGGCCGACGGGCTACCCGAGGAGCAGATCCTCGGGCGGGTGATGGCGGCCGCCCATGGGTGAGGTCACCGGCTTCCTGCAGTGGCACCGCCAGACTCCGACGCGCCGGCCCGTCGCCGTCCGCCTGCGCGACTGGAAGGAGGTGTACGAGCCGTTCCCGCGGCCCACGCTGGTCGAGCAGGCCG
>DASXAI010000834.1:0-1667 GCA_036406775.1 Acidimicrobiales bacterium | reverse complement strand
GGTAGCGACCCATCACCACGACCTGCAGCACGCTCACGGGGAACTGGGGGTCGAGCGCCTCGGCCTGGGGCACGTACGCGACACGGGCCCGGGCCGCCTCCGGCGTCGTGCCGAGCACCTCGATGCAACCGCTCACGATCGGGACGAGCCCGAGGATGGCCTTGATGAGCGTGGTCTTCCCGGCGCCGTTCGGTCCGATGAGGGCGACGGCGGCGCCCGGCTCGACGACACCGGTCACCCCCTCGAGCACGGGCTCGCGGCCGTAGGCCGCCGCCACCCGATCGAGAACGAGAGCCGGACTCATCTCATCCAAGGTTGGCGACGATCTCCTTCGTGTTGTGCTCCATCATCTTGAGGTAGGTGTCGGCGTCGCTGCCGTCGGGGCCGAGTGTGTCGCCGTAGAGCGCATCGGGTCCGTCGACCACCTTCACGTCGGCCTCCAAGGCAATGGCCTCGGCCGTCTTCGGCGGCAATGAGCTCTCGGAGAAGACGGCCTTCACACCCTCGTCCTTGATCTTGGCCACGAGGTCGTTGATGTCGCCCGGCGACAGCTCGGCTTGGGTGTCGAAGCTCGGGATCACCGAGCCGACGTAGTCGAGGCCGTAGTGCGCGACGTAGTAGCCGAAGGCGTCGTGGTTGGTCACCAGCTTCTTGTTCGTGAGCGTGCCGATCTGCGCCTTGATGTCGGCGTCGAGGGCGTCGAGTCGAGCCGAGTACGACGCCAAGTTGGCCTCGAACGTCGCCGTCGCCGCCGGGTCCACCGCCTCGAAGGCGTGGGCGATGTTGGCCACCATCACCTTGACGTTCTGCGGGTCGTGCCAGATGTGGGGGTCGCCCTCCGGCTCGGCGCTGTCGGGATCGCCGCTGCGGATGGTGACACCCCGGCTGGCGTCGATGATGGGGCCCTTGGGCCCGGCGCTGCGGATGGTGTCGCCGAACCACTTCTCGAGCCCGACACCGTTGCGCACGATGACGTCGGCCTTGGCGATGGCGTCGAGATCGGCGGGCGTCGGCTCGTAGTCGTGCGGGTCGACGTTGGCCTTGAGGACGGCGTAGACCTTCACCTGATCGCCGCCGATGTTCCGGGCGAAGTCGGTGATCTGGGTCGTCGTCGTCACCACGTCGAGGACCTTGGCCGGCGCCGAGGACGAACCGGTGCCGGAGCCGGATGCCCGTGTCGTCGCCGGCGAGGAAGACCCGTTGTCGCCGCCGCACGCCGCCAACAGCACCGCGGCCGCCATCGCCGCCATCGCCATCACCGCACGGGGTCGCACGGCCTTCAGCCTAGTCGAGAATCGTTCCCGTTACCACTTCCTCGAGGATGGAACGGCATCGAACTTGCACGGCCAGTGGCGAACCGCCTGGCGAAGGAGCGCCCATGTACGAGATCGATCGCATCGTGCTCGGGCCACGGCCCGTCACCACCCGGACCGCCGAGGACCACGAACTGGCCGCCGAGCTCGCGGCGGCCGCCACACCAGCCGAGCTCGACGACCTGGTGCGGCGGGCCGTGGCCGCCGGCACGTCGTCGGTGCGGGGCTTCACCCGCTCGCCGAGCGGGGAAGCGGTGGTGGGGGTCCTGCGCCGGGTCCTGCGCCAGCTGCCTGCGGGTCCGAGCGGCGGACCCCGCCCGGACGCGGCTCATGCGTTCGTCCGCCTCGCCCGGG
>DASXAI010000833.1:0-12024 GCA_036406775.1 Acidimicrobiales bacterium | reverse complement strand
GCCGACACGGGCAACCAAGGCCTCCTCTTCCTCGGCGGCAGCCGCGCTCGCCGCGAGGCCACGCCTGAACATCCGTTCGGTTTCGCACGAGAGCGCTACTTCTGGAGCTTCGTCGTGGCCCTCGTCCTCTTCAGCATGGGCGGACTCTTCGCCATCTACGAAGGCATCGACAAGCTCATCCATCCCCACGCACCCGAGTCGCTGTGGGTCGCCATCACGATCCTCGTGCTGTCGATCGTCCTCGAGAGCCTGTCGCTGCGGACCGCCCGGCACGAGTCGTTGCCGCTCAAGGGCCGCCATTCGTGGTGGGGCTTCATCCGCACGTCCCGGAACCCCGAACTGCCCGTCGTCCTGCTCGAGGACACGGGCGCCCTGTGCGGCCTGTTCTTCGCCCTCACCGGCGTCCTCCTCGCCCACTTCACCGACGAACCCCGGTGGGACGCCGTGGGCAGCCTCGCCATCGGCATCCTCCTCGTGGCGATCGCCATCGTCCTGGCGGTCGAGATGAAGGGTCTCCTGATCGGCGAATCGGCGACCCCGGAGATGCAGCAGGCGATCGCCGACGCCATGACCAACGCGCCGGCGGTCCGCCGCCTCATCCACCTCCGCACCGAGCACCTGGGCCCCGACGACGTCCTCGTCGGCGCCAAGCTCGAGTTCGACTCCGACCTGACCGTGCCGGCGCTGGCCGAGGCCATCGACGATGTCGAGGCCCGCGTGCGATCGGTGGTGCCCGCGGCACGGGTGATGTACCTCGAACCGGACGTGCATCGAGGCGGCTAACCTGCGGTAGCACAACCAGGGGAGCTCGGAGGACGCCGGGCTGAGAGGGTGGCCGATCCGCCACCGACCCTCGAACCTGATCTGGGTAATGCCAGCGGAGGGACCATGCAGCAGGGGTTCGTGGTCGTCACCGGGGGATCACCGCCCCATGGCGGCGTCACCGCCCACTTGCCCGCCGATCGTTTCGTGATCGCGGCCGACTCCGGGCTCGACCACGCGCGCCGGCTCGGCCTCCCCGTCGACCTGCTCGTGGGTGATCTCGACTCGGTCTCGTCCGCCGGCCTGGCCGCGGCCGAGAACGAGGGTGTCGCCATCGAACGCCATCCGACGGCGAAGGACGCCATCGACACCGAGTTGGCGCTGGAGGCAGCGGTAGCGCGCGGTGCCGAGCGCATCATCGTCGTGACCGGCGGCGGTGACCGTCTCGACCAGGTGCTCGCCGGCCTCCTCGTGCTCGTCCATCCCATGGTGCGGGACGCGGTGGTGGAGGGATGGATCGGCGAGGCCTACGTCCGCGCCCTGCAGGGCCCGGCCCGGGCCGAGCTGGACGGCCGCGCCGGCGAGTACGTGAGCCTCGTGCCGGTGCGAGGACCGGCCGAGGGCGTCGTCACCGACGGACTCCGCTACCCCTTGCGCACCGAGCCGCTGCACGGCGGCTCGAGTCGAGGTATCAGCAACGAGTTCCTCGGTGGACCGGCCTGCGTGTCACTCGAGCGCGGCGCCCTGCTCGTCATCGTCCCGTATGCCCTCGGAGGTCCGTCGTGAACCGCTTCCTGCTCCCTGCTGTCGCCCTCACCCTCGTGGCGGCGGCCTGCGGTGGCGACAACAGCTCGTCGTCGGGACCGGTGACGGTGACGCTCATCACCCACGACGCCTTCGCCTACACGACCGACCCCAACGTGTTCGATCAGTTCACGCAGCAGACAGGCGTCAAGGTGGTGATCCCGCAGGGAGTCGGCGATGCCGGGCTGGTGCTGAACAAGGCCATTCTCACGAAGGGCAAGCCCGAAGGCGACGTGTTGTGGGGCGTCGACAACACACTCCTGTCGAGGGCGGTCGACTCCGGTGCGTTCCAGCCGTACGTGTCGCCGGCGCTGGCGACGGTGCAGGCCCCGTTCCGTGATCTCGTGCCGAACCACGAACTCACGCCCGTCGACTACGGCGACGTGTGCATCAACTACGACAAGGCCTGGTTCGCGTCGAAGGGCGTCGCCGTGCCGCAGACTCTCGATGATCTCCGCAAGCCCGAGTACAAGAACCTGCTCGTCGTGGAGAACCCCACGACGTCGTCGCCCGGGCTCGTGTTCCTGCTGGCCACGGTGGCGAAGTACGGGCCGGACGGGTGGCAGCAGTACTGGAAGGACCTGCGCGCCAACGGCGTCAAGGTCACCGACGACTGGACACAGGCGTACACGGCCGAGTTCTCGGGCTCGTCGGGCAAGGGCGCCTACCCGCTCGTGGTGAGCTACGGCTCCAGTCCTCCGGCCGAGGTGCTCGGCGCGCCCGACCCCAAGCCCACCGAGGCGCCGACGGGTGTGCTCACCGACTCGTGCTTCCGCCAGGAGGAGTTCGTCGGGGTGCTGAAGGGCACCAAGCACGCCAAGGAGGCGGGCGAGTTGATCGACTTCCTGGTGGGTAAGGCCTTCCAGGAGGACATGCCGCTCAACATGTACGTCTACCCGGTGATCACCGGCGCCACCCTGCCCGATGCCTTCACGAAGTTCGCCGTGGTCCCGCCGACGTCCCTGTCGCTGCCGCCCCAGGACATCGCGGCCAACCGGGACCACTGGGTCGACGAGTGGACGAACATCGTGCTCCGTTGAACCCGGCGGGGGCGGGGCGGCCGGGCCCGGTGGGGCCGTATCCCGGGTGGGTGCCCTGGGCGCTGGCGGCGATACCGACCGTGTTCCTCGCCGTCTTCTTCGCGTGGCCGGTGGCGTCGATCATCGGGCGCGGCCTGAGCGTCGGCGCCCTCGGCGACGTCCTCACCGACCCGGGTATCCGCTCGGTGGCGTGGTTCACGCTGTGGCAGGCCGTCGTGAGCACGGTGCTGACGGTCGTGGTCGCAATGCCCGGTGCGTACGTGATGGCGCGCTACCGCTTTCGCGGTCGGTCGGTCCTCCTGGCTCTCGTCACCGTGCCGTTCGTGCTGCCGACCGTCGTGGTGGGCGCGGCCTTCCTCGCCCTGCTGCCCGACACGCTGCACGACACCGTGTGGGCCGTTCTCGTGGCCCACGTCTTCTTCAACTACGCCGTCGTGGTGCGCACCGTGAGCGCGCTGTGGGCCCACATCGACCCGCGCCTGGAGGAGGCGGCTCGCATGCTCGGCGCCTCCCGCTGGCGCGCCTTTCGCGAAGTGACCCTGCCGCTGCTGCGCCCGGCCGTCATCGCCGCCGCCTCCATCGTGTTCCTCTTCACCTTCACGTCGTTCGGCGTGGTGCTGATCCTGGGCGGGCCCCGCCACCCCACCATCGAGGTCGAGATCTTCCGCCAGACGGCCGAGGCCTTCCATCTCGACATCGCCGCCGCTCTCGCCGTCCTTCAACTCGTCGCCATGACGCTCCTGCTGTTCTGGTGGACACGCGGTCAGGAGCGCCGGGCGGTGTCGCTGCGGCTGCAACCGAACGCCGTGACCGCCGTGCGGCCCCGCACGTGGCAACAGCGCACAATGCTGCTCGCCAACCTGGCCGTCATGGCCCTCCTGCTCGGCGTGCCCCTGGCTCGGCTCGTCGAGCGTTCCTTCGCCACGCCCACGGGTTACGGGCTCGCCTTCTACCGCGCCCTCGGCCGGGCCGGCGCCGGCACGTCGCGCGTCGTCGAACCGATCGACACGGTGCTGACGTCTCTACGGTTCGCCGCCGCCGCCACCGTGCTCGCCGTTGCGCTCGGCCTCCTGGCCGCGGGCGCCATCGCCTACGGCCGCGGCGCCTGGCGCCGACGCCTGCTCGACACCGGGCTCATGTTGCCGCTCGGCACGTCGGCCGTCACCATCGGCTTCGGCCTGCTCATCACCATGGACCGCGCCCCACTCGACCTGCGCGGCACCTGGATCATCATCCCCATCGCCCACGCCCTCGTGGCCATGCCGTTCGTCGTGCGTGCCCTGTTGCCGTCGCTGCGCGCCATCGAACCGCGCCAGCGGGAGGCGGCGGCTCTCCTCGGTGCACGACCCCACCGGGTGTGGCGGGAGGTCGACCTCCCGCTGGTGGCTCGGGCCGGCCTCGTCGGCGCCGGCTTCGCCTTCGCCGTCTTCATCGGCGAGTTCGGTGCCACCAGCTTCCTCGCCCGCACCGGCTCACCGACCCTGCCGATCAAGATCCAGCAATTGCTGGGACAGCCGGGGGCGCTCAACGTCGGCCAGTCGTACGCCCTGGCGACGATCCTGATGGTGGTGACGGCAGTGGTGATGCTGCTCGTCGATCGGGCCCGGGTGGGAGCGGCGGGCACCTTCTGATGCTCGACGTCTCCGATGTCGTGGTGCGGTTCGACGGCCGCGCCGTGCTCGACGCCGTCTCGCTCCACGTGGGCACCGGTGAGATCGTGGCCCTCCTCGGGCCGAGCGGGTGCGGGAAGAGCACGTTGCTGCGCGTGATCGCCGGGCTCCACATGCCCGACCGCGGTCGGGTGGCGTGGAACGGCGAGGATCTCGCCGGCGTGCCGCCGCATCGTCGGGGCATCGGCCTCGTGTTCCAGGACCTCCAGCTGTTCCCGCACAAGGACGTGGGTGCCAACGTCGCCTTCGGCCTGCGCATGCAAGGCGTCGAGAGCCACGAACGCAAGGAACGAGTCGCGGCCCTGCTCGACATGGTCGGCCTTCCCGGGTACGAGCACCGCCGGACGAGCACGTTGTCAGGCGGCGAGGCCCAGCGCGTGGCCCTGGCTCGATCGCTCGCACCCGAGCCGCGCCTGTTGCTCCTGGATGAACCGCTCGGTGCCCTCGACCGCGACCTGCACGACCGCCTGGCCGTCGACGTACGGGCCCTTCTGCGACGGGTCGGCATCACGGCCATCCACGTCACCCACGACGAGGACGAGGCCCGCACCATCGGCGACCGTCTCGTGGTGCTCGGCCGCCGCACGCCCTAGCCTCCCGCCCCATGGCAGACGTACACGGGGAGTACGAAGACCGGTTCAAGGGCGTGGCGGACGTGCTCGCCGGCAACCTCGACGCCGGAAAGGACGTGGGCGCCTCGGTGGCCGTGGTGCTCGACGACAAGCTCGTGGTCGACATCTGGGGCGGCTTCACCGACGAGGCCCGCACCCGGCCGTGGGAGCGCGACACCATCACCAACGTCTGGTCGAGCACGAAGACGATCACGTCGCTCTGCGCGCTGATCCTCGCGGACCGGGGCGAGCTCGACTTCGACGCGCCGGTGGCGCGTTACTGGCCCGAATTCGCCGCCAATGGCAAGGAAGGCGTGCTCGTACGGCACATCATGGGCCACACGTCGGGCTTGTCGGGCTGGGACGAGCCGATGACCGAAGCCGACTTCTACGACTGGGACAAAGCGACATCGCTCCTCGCCGCCCAGGCCCCGTGGTGGGAACCGGGGACTGCATCCGGCTATCACGCCCTCACGTACGGCAACCTGGTGGGCGAGCTCGTCCGCCGTGTCACCGGCGACACGCTCGGTACGTTCGTCGCCAAGGAGATCGCGGGCCCGCTGGGCGCCGACTTCTCCATCGGCGTGGCGCCCGAGCACGAGCACCGTGTCGCCAACGTGATCCCGCCCCCGCCTCTGCCGATCCCCGACGACCTCACGAGCATCGCCGTACGCACACTCGGCAACCCGCTGCCCAACGCGGAGTGGTCGTGGACCGAGGAATGGCGCCGGAGCGAACTGCCGGCCGTGAACGGTCACACCAACGCCCGCGCCATGGCAGTCATCCAGGCGGCGCTGGCCAACGGCGGCGAGTCGCAGGGAGTGCGGCTGCTCTCGCTGGAGGGGTGTGAGGCCGTGTTCCGGGAGCAGGCCCATGGCGTCGACCTCGTGCTCGGTGCACCGCTGCGTTACGGCATGGGGTTCGGCCTCACCAGCGACGAGATGCCTCTCGGCCCGAACCCGCGCACGTGCTTCTGGGGTGGCTGGGGCGGCTCCATCGTGGTGATCGACTTCGACACCCGGATGGTCGTCACCTACATGATGAACCGCATGGGCGAAGGGACGCTCGGCGATGACAGGGGCATCGGCATCCTGCTCGCGGCCTACGCCGCCCTCGCGTCCTGACCGTTGGAGGTCGTGGAGGTCGACGCTGCGGCCTGTCTCGATCTGCGCCGGCGCGTACTGCGCGCCGGCACGCCGTCGACCGACCCCCGCTTCGCCGAGGACGACCGGCCCGACACCTTCCACCTCGCTGCCGTCGCCGACGGCCGGGTGCTCGGCGTGGTGACCTTCACGCCACAGCCACTGGCGTCGCGGCCGGACGCGTCCGCGGCCCAGCTGCGCGGCATGGCCACTGAACCGGAGGCTCGCGGCACGGGCGCCGGTCAGGCCGTGTTCGAGGCCGGCATCGAGCGGCTGCGGACGGCCGGTTACACGGTGTTGTGGGCGAGGGCACGCGACACCGCGCTCGGCTTCTACGAGCGCATGGGCATGCACGCCGAAGGGGACGGCTACGTCACCGCCGAGACCGGGCTGCCGCACCACACGGTGGTGATGGACATCATCAGGTCGTGACGACGCGACGCATTTACGCGGGCGTGGCGATGCGGAGACGGAGCTGTTCGGCCGCCTCGAGTGATCGCGCCTCCGCGGGTAGCAGGAGTCAAGGTGAAGGCCGACATCACCGCTTGTCGTCGCGAAGTCGAGCCAGGATGGCCGAGGGAAGCTCCTGTCCTCGCGAGGAAAGGGGCGGCGGCAGGTCATCGAGGTCGCCGGAGGCCGCTTCGACGTCACCCTCGGCTCGCAGACGTTCGAGTGGACTGCCGTCGGGCAGCGGCGCGAGCAGAGCAACGGGACGTCCCCGGTCGGTGATCTCAATCGTCTCGCCCCGCTCGACGCGCCGGAGAAGCTCGCTGGCTCGCTGCCGCAGCTCTCGCACACCGACGCTGGTCATGTGCGACCCATAGCACAATCCTTTCCGAGGACGCGCGGTCTTTCCGTCCGGCGGTGCGCCGGGCACACACTCCGCCGCCATGGCGACCCAGTCCGGTGACTCGTCGGCGGCCAGCGCCGAGGTGTTGCGGGCGCGGGCGCGCGCCCTGCGCGCCCTGGCTCGCCGGGTCGACGCGTCGGTGCTGGCCGACCTCGTGCGCCTCGGCGGCGACGAGACGTGGCGCGGCCCGACGGCGTTCGCCTTCCAGACCGACGCCCGCCGCGCCGACCGGTGGCGCGAGGACGCGGTGACGAGTCTGCGTCGCGCCGCCACCCGACTCGAGGCCCGTGCCGCCGAGGTCGATCGGCAGGCGTTCCGGTGAGCTTCCTCGGCTACGACCCGGGCCGCTTGACGACGCTGCGCCGGCGGCTGGACGAGTTGGCGGAGGAGGCCGCCGGGCTCCACTTCGGCGACGTCGACGCGGCCGAGGCCGCCGACACCTACCGGCGCGCGGTGCGGCTGATGACCGACTGGCGCCCCGACGTCACCGCCATCTCGTCGTGCGCCTTCGACTCGCCGTTCCGTCCGGTGGCGCTGCGCGGCATGGAGTTCGTGGATGTCGTGCGACCGACGGACGCGGCGTGGACCACGGTGACCGACCCTCGCTCAGGCCTGATCGTGACCGCCGAGGACCACGCCCGCCACGTGGCCGAGGCGCTGGTGGCCGGCTCGTTCCGCCCGCAGGAGATGGCGGCCGCCGTCACCGGCGCCATGGCCACGCCCGCCACACGCGACATCGTGCTGGTCACGCTGGGCCCGCACGGGTTCGCCGCCGTGGTCGAGGCGCTGGCAGGTTCGATCGCCCACGGCGACGACGATGGCGACGCCCGCCGCGTACTCGCGCTGCTGGCGGCCGGATTCGGCGCCGCCTTCCGCGCCGGCTCGATCGAACGCGCCGCGTGGGAGGAACAGCTCGCCGACCACACCGACCCGTACGCCACCGCCCTCGTCCTCGAGCGCGCCGGCCTCGCCCGCGATGCGCTGCTCCGCCTGGCCTCGGCGACGTGGAGCCGGTGGCGGGCGGCGCCGAACACCGGACTCGACAGCGGCGTCGGCCCGGCGAGCCAGACCTTGCCGATCGTCATCCGGGCGCTGACCGCTGACCCCGTCGCGGCCAGGCGGTTCATCGAGTCGCTGGAGGAGGACGACCTCTGGGCCCTGCTGGGCGGCATCGACGTCCCGGTGGCTGTCGCCCTGCCACTCCTGCTCACCAGCGCCGACCCGCACTCCGGGCCGCCCGCCGACATGGAGCGCTCCGTCGTGAAGATCCTCACCTTCCTCGACGAGCGGCGCCGCCAGCAGTTGGTGCCGCCCGAGCTCGACGACGGGTTGGGCGCCTACGTCGGCCCGTACCTCGAGCAGCTGCTCGGCGCGCCCGACGCGTCCGGCTACCCGTCCACCCGCTGGTCGGTCGCTGAAGACGAGGCGGCCGCCCTCGTGGCCGGCGTCGCTCGGAACAAGGCGTCAGCCACCAGTCTCCTCGTGTTCCTCGACGCGCTCGTGCTGACGCGCTTCGCCCAGTTCGTCACCGCCGGGCCGGTCGACGGTGTTCTTCTCGACCATCTCGGCGGGCTGGCCGGGCTCACCGAGCGCCTCGTCGCCGACGCCCGCCACGACGTGGCGGCAGAGCAGACAGCGGGTTGGAACGCGGCGTGGAGCCTGCTCGGCAGCCGCGTGTCGCCGATCGCGGCGCTCTTCCCGGGACCCGGGCTCGTCTCCCGAGCGGTGAGCTACGGCGTCAGCTCCCTCGGCGAGATCTGGCGCCGGAACGGCTGGGTGGCAGCGCCGCCCGATCCCGATGCGCTGGCCGCCCGACAGCAGACCGACATCGTGCGGCGCGAGGATCAGCGCGAGGCCGCCCTCATGGCTGGGCTCTACGCCGCCGGTCGGGCCACGGGCGCCATTCCGGCCTCCACACCACCTCCGCCGGCCGCCGTGGCCGGCCAGCCCTACAACCGGACGCGCACAGCGTGGCGCCAGGGCGCCATCGACGACGAGGATGCCGAGGCCCGCGACACCTTGTGGCAGGCGTGCGAGGACTTCGAGGCGGGCTGGGGTCGGGCCGAGGTCTCACGCCACTAGCGCGCTCAACCTTTGTCAGTGACGCCGGCGGCGTCGAAGGTGGCCATCTCGGCCAGGAGGCGCGCCGCGACCTCGAGCACGGGCAGGGCGAGGCAGGCGCCCGTGCCCTCCCCGAGACGCAGTCCCAGGTCGAGCACGGGCTCGAGACCGAGGTGGCCCAACGCCACCGACGCGCCGGGCTCGGTCGAACGATGGCCGGCCACGCAGTAGCCGAGGGCGTCGGGTGCGAGCGCCACCGCCGCCATCGTGCCGGCCAGTGCGATCACGCCATCGACGACGACCGGTACACGGGCGGCGGCGCCACCGACCACGAACCCGGCGAGGGCGGCGATCTCCAGCCCTCCCACTTCGGCCAGCACGTCGAACGGCCCGGCGCCATCGGGCAGACGGCCCAGACCCGAGTCCACCGCAGCCGTCTTCCGGGCCAGCGTGGCGTCGTCGATGCCGGTGCCCCGGCCAGTCACGTCGGCCGCCGGCCGGCCGGTGAGGGCGGCGATCACCGCCGCTGACGGCGTCGTGTTGCCAATGCCCATGTCGCCCGTGACGAGCGCGCCCGCGCCGGCACCGACAAGGTCGGCGGCCACGCCGGCGCCGACGTCGAGGGCGGCGACGACATCGGCCGGGTCGAGCGCGGCCTCGACGGCCAGATCTCTCGTCCCCCGGCGCACCTTGGCGGCGCGCAACCCCGGCGCCGACGGGAGATCGGCGTCGACACCGACGTCGACGACGGTGACCGACGCCCCGAGCTGCCGGGCGAACACATTGATGGCGGCCCCGCCCGCGAGGAAGGTGGCCACCATCTGGGCCGTGACCTCCTTGGGCCACGGCGTCACCCCCTGGGCCAGCACGCCGTGGTCACCGGCGAACACCGCCACCGCCGCGGGAGCGGGAACGGGTGGCGGCACGACGGCGCTGATGGCCGCCAGCTGCGCGCCGAGCGACTCGATCCGCCCGAGGGCGCCGCGAGGCTTCGTCAAGCGGTCCTGCAGCTCGGCGGCGGCGCGGCCGGCCAGGGCGTCGACAGGGGACAGCCGAGCCACGGCGTCGGCGTACGGCGACATGTCAGCTCCTGAGGGCGTCGATGGTGAAGTCGGTGAGGGTGAGGTACCGCGCGCCCATGGCGTCGGCGACGGTGCGGGCCAAACCGAGCCGCGGACCGGACCCCTCGGCGTCGACGACGACGGCGGCGACACCGCGGCGCCGGACGCGAGCGGCGGCGGCGAGGGCGGCATCGACCGGATCGGCGCCGTCGGGTGCGTCTGTGGCGCGGCCGTCGGTGATGAGCACGACGAGCGGCCGGTGGACGGCCGCCGGCCCACCGGCCGTCGCCAGTTGGACCGCGGCGTCGATGCCGGCCGCGAGTGGGGTGCGACCCCCCGTGGGCAGGTCGCGCAGGCGGGCGCGGGCGACCTCGACGGCGCCCGTGGGTCGCAACACCGTCTCGGCCGAGTCGCCGCGGAAACAGATCATGGCGACGCGGTCGCGGCGTTGGTAGGCGTCGAGCAGCAGGCCGAGGACGGCGCCCTTGGCCGCCTCCATCCTCAGCTCCGCACCCATCGAGCCGGAAGCGTCGACGGCGAACACAACGAGGTTGCCGGCCTTCTGCTGGCGCACCGCGCCCTGGAGGTCGACGGGGGCGTCCGGCTCGTCCGCCCGGCGCAGGCCGGTGGCGCGGGCCGTGGCAGCCAGGGCCACCGGGTCACCGGCCTCGTGCGGACGGGTGACGACGAGCCGGCCCCGTGGACCGGTGACCGGGCTGCGCCGGCCCGCGGCCGTCGGCGTGGCGGTGGCGGTGAGCGGGGGCGGTCGGCCTGGATCGATCGGCGCGACGGTGCGCTCGGTCGAGGCCTCGGCCGAGGTGCTCTCCGTCAGCGCCTCGTCGATCGCCTCGTCGAGACCGCTGCCGCCGTGGGGGTCGAAGGGCGTGCGCCGCTGGCGGTGGGCCAGGGCGAGCGGGGCGACGGCTCGCACGTCGTCGTCGTCGGCTCCGGCCCGGCCTTCGAGGCCCGCCCGCGCCGCCGCGGCCCTGGCGATGACGAGGTCGGCGCGCAGACCGTCGACGGCCATCGCCGCGCACAAGGCGCTGATGCGGCGCAGCAGTGGCGGAGGTATGACGCCAGGACGGGCTCGATCGAGCCGGCGCCGCAACTCGGTCTCGGTGGCCGCCCACTCGACGGCAAAGGCGGCGGGATCGGCGTCGAAGGCCAAACGCCGCTCGACGGCAACGGCCCGCTCGTCGGGATCGAGCGAGGAGGCCACGTCGACGGCGAGGCCGAACCGGTCGAGCAACTGCGGCCGCAGCTCGCCCTCCTCGGGATTCATCGATCCGATGAGCACGATGCGCGCCGGGTGCTCGTGGCTGATGCCTTCGCGCTCCACCCGGTTGACACCCGAGACAGCCACGTCGAGCAACACGTCGACGAGGTGGTCGGCGAGGAGGTTGACCTCGTCGACATACAGCACGCCCCCGTGGGCGGCGGCCAGGAGCCCGGGCTCGAACCGGCGCTCCCCGCCGGCGAGGGCGGCGGCGAGATCGAGCGTGCCCACCAGCCGGTCCTCGGTGGCCCCGAGCGGCAACTCGGCGAACGGCGCCTCGCCCGGGAGCAAGGCGGCGAGACCGCGCGCCAGCGTCGTCTTGGCCGCACCCTTCTGGCCCCGCAGTAACACTCCGCCGATGGCCGGATCCATCGCCGCCAGCGTGAGGGCCAGCTTGGCGTCGTCGTGGCCGACGACCGCCGTGAACGGGAACGGCACCGCCCTCACGGTCCACCGCCTCCCGTTTCACGCTTGTTTGAGAACCGCTCAGGTTCTTCAGCAAGCGTGAAACCGAGGGGGAGGCGGCTCAGATCCACCGCGGCGCCTCGTGGAGGCCGTCGGGCCAGTGGCGGCCCAGGAGCCACGCCAGGCGCTCGTTGGGGATGAGGGCGAGAGCTTGGGGCGGGAGCTCGCCCTGGCCCATCGGCTGCTGGGAGCGATACGCCATCGTCGCCCGCCGCAGGTCCTCGCGGACGTAGGCCGACGGCCAGCGCGCCCACGAGTAGCCGAGGCCGAGGTCGGCGTGGT
>DASXAI010000832.1:0-1629 GCA_036406775.1 Acidimicrobiales bacterium | reverse complement strand
GGGAGGTGCAGCGGCCGCCGGCCCCTCGGGGCCCTACCGTGTCCGGATGCGTACGAAGCGGACGATCCTCAGTGCTGTCGGCCTGGCGGCGGTACTGACCGCCGCCGCCTGTGGCAGCGACAACAAGGCCACGACGGGCTCGACGGCGACGGCGGCCGTGAGTGCACCCACCACCGCCCCGCCCACCACGGCGGCCGTCACGACGGCGGCACCCACCACCGCCGCGCCCACGACCGCCCCGGCGGCGCCGGCGACGACCGCGGCGGGCACGCGCTACTACCTGTCGCTGGGCGACTCGTACGCGTCGGGCTACCAACCTGGCGGCAACACCACAGCCGGGTTCGCCTACCAGGTGGCCGCCGACACGCAGGGGTCGGCCCACCCGCTCGAGCTGTACAACGTGGGGTGCGCCGGTGCCACCACCACGTCGATCCTCAACTCCCAGGGATGCCCGGCCGCCGCCCTCGGCCCGGGTGCCACGCCGTACGACACCCAGACGCAGCTCGAAGCGGCCGAGGCGTTCCTGGGCGCCCATCCCGGCGCCGTCGACCTCATCACGGTGTCGATCGGCGGCAACGACGTCACGAAGTGCGCCTCGGATCCGAACGTGGCCAGCTGCGTCGGAAACGCGGTGTCGACCATCAACGCCAACCTTCCCGTCATCCTGCAGCGCCTGCGGGCGGCGGCCGGGCCCAACACGGTGATCGTCGGCACCACCTATCCCGACGTGATCCTTGGCGGCTGGGTGAACGGCGGCGCCAACGGCCAGCAGCTCGCCACGCTGTCGGTGGCGGCGTTCCAGTCGTTGATCAACCCGGCCCTGGCCAACGCCTACACCGGCGTCCAGGGTCAGTTCGTCGACGTCACGGCGGCGACGGGGGCGTACGGCCCGCTCACCGAGCTCACCGACGTTCCTCCGTACGGTTCGATCCCCGTCCCGGTGGCCAAGGTGTGCGAGCTCACGCACTTCTGCGAGCAGAAGGACATCCACCCGAACGACGCCGGCTACAAGGTCATCGCCGATCTCGTGTACGGCGCCTTCGTCAAGGCCCAGGGCGCCAGCTGACGCGTCAGACGGCCTGGCCCGCCAGCTCGAGTTCGAGGTGGCGCCGCAGCTCGAAACGGCGCACCTTGCCGGACGGCAGGGCCGGCAGCTCGTCGAGCACCACGATGCGGTCGGGGACGAGTCCGGGCCCGCACGCCTCGGTCACGGCGCGGCGCACCGCGTCTTCGTCGACGGTGCGACCGGGCTGCGGCCGCACGAACGCCACCACGTCACCGCCGGGACCAGCCACCACGACGGCCTCGGCCGCCCCGCCGGCGCCGGCGACGGCTCGTTCGACCGGACCCGGGAGCCATCGCCTCCCGTCCCGCTCGATCATGTCGTCGGCGCGGCCTTCCACGTGCAGGCGCCCGGCCTCGTCGAGCCAGCCGACATCGCCGGTGCGGAGCCAGCCGTCACGACCGAGGGAGCGGGCGGTCGCGCCGTCGTCGCCCAGGTAGCGCGACATCAGCTGCGGCCCGCGGGCCCGAACCTCGCCGGTGGCGCCAGCAGGCACCGGCGTGTGCCGAACCGGAGCGACGACCACGACATCGGTGCCCGGGAGCGGCCGGCCGACGCTGGCGGCG
>DASXAI010000831.1:0-2264 GCA_036406775.1 Acidimicrobiales bacterium | reverse complement strand
GCACCTGACGGGGATGGCGACCTTGCAGCGCCTCGGTGAGCATGAACTCGGCGCGCACCAGCCCGACACCGTCGACGTCGAGGGCTGCGGCCCGGGCCGCGTTGGAGGCGAGGGCGAGGTTCACGTAGAGCTTGGTGCCGGTCGCCGGCGGCGGCGTGCGCTCGATCGGCGCCTCCGTCCTGGCGCGGGCGGCAGCGACAGGTGCCTGGCGCCCGGCGGTCACCGTGCCGGCGGCGCCGTCCACGGTGATGAGGTCGCCGGTGTGGAGAGCCGTGGTTGCCGTCCGGGCGCCGACCACACACGGGACGCCGAGCTCACGGCTCACGATGGCGGCGTGACACGTCATGCCCCCGCCATCGGTCACGATCGCGGCGGCGCGGCGAAGCGTGGGCAGCCAATCCGGATTCGTCATCGGCGCCACGAGGACCTCGCCCGCCAGCAGCGCGCCGCCTTCGTCCGGGCGGTCCAGGACGCGGGCGACACCTGACGCGACGCCGGGAGACGCGCCGAGACCACGCAAGAGCACCGCCCCGGTCGACGTTGCTGGTGCTGGCGGCGCCGAGGCGAGCGCGGTGATGGGCCGGGCCTGCACGATGGCCAGGGAGCCGGGGTCGTCGAAGCACCATTCGATGTCCATCGGTTCGCCGTAGTGCGCCTCGACATTGAGCGCCAAGCGGGCGACATCAAGCACCGCGGCCGGTCGTAGCACCCGCTGGGCCCCTTCTTCACGGGACAGGTCGATCCGGACGTCACCGTCGACGCCGGCCACGATCTTGTGGCTCTTGGTCCCGATCCGTTCGTCGACGATCTGCAACGGTGACTTGGCCACGGTGTAGGTGTCGGGTTCCACCCGCCCGCCGACCACCACCTCACCCTGGCCGAACGCCGCTTCGATCACGATCCGGCTGCGGTCGCCGGTCACGGGGTCAGCGGTGAAGGCCACGCCCGACGTCGCCGCCGGGACCATGGCCTGGACGACGACGGCGATCGCCGGCTCGGCGGTGACTCGGTGGGCACCTCGGTAGACGAGCACCCGCTCGGCGAAGAGCGAAGCCCAGGCCTCGACCACCGCCGCCCCGACCGCCTCGATCCCCTCGACGTTGGTGAACGTCCGGTTCATGCCGGCAAAGGACGTGTCGGCGGCATCCTCGGAGGTGGCAGAGGACCGAACGGCCACCCGCGGCGCCGTCACGCCGATCCGGCGACCGAGCTCGGTGTAGGCAGCAGTGAGCGCCTCGTGCACTTCCGGGTGCAACCCGGCCTTGCGCACGAGGACCTGGAGCTCTGTCGCCTTCGCCGCTGCCTCCTCGGGATGCCCGGCCGGCTCCGTGGGATCGCCGCGCAAGTCGTTTCGGACGTGGGCCGCCTCCATCGACGCCAGGTAGGCGTTGGCGGTCACGACGAATCCCGGCGGCACCGGAAAGCCGCCCGAGACCAGCTCGCCCAAGTTGGCGCCCTTGCCACCGGCGATGTCGGTATCAGTGCGCTTGAGATCGGCGAACCAGACGACGGGTTCCATGGGTGCTCCTCGGGCCGTTGGACTCGCCCGTCAGCGTGCGCTGGGGAACTGTCGAGAGGCAGGGCCGGTCGGACCACCAGGCCGGGACCTTCGGCCCGAGACGCCAGCCGCGCGGGCCCGCACGATGTCCCCACATGAACCGCGCGGGGGCAAAGCCGATGCCGGCCACGACAACCGATGCGAGGCCGGCGACGACCGAGATGAGGCCGTCGCGGCCCGACGAGGCGCCGCCCTCCCGCGGTGACGGGGGCGATCTCGACGGCGCCGGCCTGCACGTACTCGACCGGTCCGACTGCCTGCAGCTGGTGGCGCGGGGCAGCGTCGGTCGGATCGCGGTCACCGCCGGCGCACTCCCCATGATCCTGCCGGTGCGTTACACCCTCGACGGTGACCGCGTCGTCCTCTGTGTGGGTGTCGGTTCGACCCTCGACCAGGCGACGCACAACGCCGTCGTGGCGTTCGAGGTCGACGGCTCGGACCTCGGGGGCGAGTGGAGCGTGAGCATCGTCGGCATCGCTCAGCCCATCCCGGAAGGTGACGAGTCGGACCGCGCTGAAGGACTTCCTCTCCCGCGCTGGTGGTTGGGCCGTCCCCACCGGTTCGTGTCCGTCTCGACCGAGCACATGACCGGACGGCGGGCACCTGCATGGCCCTGACGGACCTCGAGTCCTCAGTGTCGTGCGTCGACCAACGGCACCGTCCAGACAGCGACCGTGCCCCGTTCGGCGCTCGCGCCGACCTCGAA
>DASXAI010000830.1:0-4314 GCA_036406775.1 Acidimicrobiales bacterium | reverse complement strand
CCCCAGGCCCCCTTCGAGGCTGGCCATGCGCTCCTCGAAGGCGGCCACCGTCGGATTGGCGATCCGGCTGTAGATGTTCCCGAACTTCTGGAGCGCGAACAGCGTGGAGGCGTCGAGGGCGTCCTCGAACACGAAGCTCGTGCTCTGGTAGATGGGCACGGCCCGTGCCCCTGTGGCCGGATCTGGCTGCCCACCGGCGTGGACGGCGCGGGTGCGAAAGCCGAACTGCTCCTCCATCCCGTGGAGACTAGGAGCGTGAGACGTGTCGCCGTCGCAGTGGCGGCCCTGCAGGTGGCGTTGTTCGTCACATTGGGCCTGCCCGACGGTGCTCTCGGCGTGGCGTGGCCCTCCATGCGCGGCGCGGTGGATCGGCCGCTCGGGGCCCTGGGCATCGTCCTGGCCCTCGGCGCCATCGGCTACCTGATCGGCAGCCCGTCGGTGGCCAGCCTGGCCCGCCGGTTCGGCACGCCCGACACCATGCTGGCCGGCTCGGTGGGCGCCGCCGTCGCCCTGGCCGCCTGGGCCGTCACCAGTTCGTGGGTCGTCCTCCTCGCCGCCTCGTTCGTGCTCGGCATCGCACGCGGCATGGTCGACGCCGGCCTCAACGCCTACGTGGCCCTGCACGGCGGGGTCCGGCGCCTCGGGTTGCTCCACGGCGCCTATGGCGTGGGCACCAGCGCCGGCTCGCTGCTGGTGGTGGTCGCCCTCGCCGCCGGTTCGTGGCGCGGGGCGTGGGTCGTCATGGCGGTCCTGAACGCCGGCGTCGCCGTGTGGGGAGCCCGGCGCCGGACCGACTGGCCGCCCGACGTCGTGGTCGACGCGCCGGAGGAGGTCGACGGCACCGCCGAGCCCCGCCGGACGGGGCTGATCATCGCCGTCACGGTGCTCTGCTTCGCCGCCCTCGTGGGCGCCGAGTACTCGACCGGCGCGTGGTCGTACACGCTCCTCACCGACGGACGCGGCGTGAGCGACACCGCCGCCGGGCTCTGGGTCGCGGCCTTCTGGGGCGGCCTCACCGTGGGCCGCTTCGCGGTGGGGGCCGTCGGCCACCGCATCGATCGGATCGCCCTCCTCAACGTGAGCGCGGCCGGCGCGCTGAGCGGCGTCGGGCTGTTGTGGTGGGACCCCGCCGGTCTCGGCGTGCTCGGGCTGCCGCTCGCCGGGCTCGGGTTCGCCGCCTTGTTCCCCGCCCTCGTGGCCCTGATGCCCGACCGCATCGGCCCCCACCGCTCGTCGGCCGTGATCGGCTGGAGCGTGGCCGCCGCCAGCCTCGGTGGCACGGCAGTGGCGGCCGGCGCCGGCGTGCTCGTCGACCAGTACGGCGCCGAGATCCTGGGACCGACGCTGTTCGTCGTGACCGGCGTCTTCGTGGCCCTGCACCTCGTCCTGGTGGGGCTGGCGCCGGTCAGGTACCCGGCCGCTCCTCACGCCGACCCGATGGCCACGCCGCCGCTTCCGCACTGATCCGCGCCACGTGGTCGAACTCGTCGGGGTCGGCATTGGGGCCGAAGGCCGACACGATCGTGCCCCGGGCTCCGCACACGCTGCAGTGGACACCCAGCACGATGGCCTCGTCGGCCGGATCGCTGGGCCCCTCGAAGCGGAAGAAGCGGTCCACCACCACCGGGTCCAACGGACTGCACGCGCCACACGTCCCGCACACGAGTTCGCCGCCCGAGTGCACGAACGGGCTCGTGTAGCCCTCGGCCTCCAGCATGGCCACCGCCTCGCTGACCGTCTCGGGGGCGTCGGCCATCACTGCTCGTAGCGCTCGACGACGGTGGCGTCGCGAGCGTGGGCGCCCTCCGGGTCGAGGCCGGCGCTGCGCCGGGCCCGGCGCTGGCGCATCAGGTCCCAGCACTGGTCGAGCTGCGTCTCGAGCTCGCGCAGGCGGGCGGCGTCGTCGCTCGACAGGCCGTGGCCTTCGGCCGAGTGCTCGAGACGGTGCTCTTCCTCGACCAGCTCGTGGATCCGGCCGATGAGGTCCTCGTCGTCCATGCACCCATGCTTACCCGTCCGGCGGCGGCAAACCACCGCCGACCGTCAGCCCATGGCGGACTGGATGAAAGCGGCGTAGGCCGCGGCGCCGGCCGGGCGTAGGTGGGTGCCGTCGTCGTAGAAGTACTCGGGATGATCGGCCGAGGCCGTGAACCAGTCGAGCAGCACGGCGTTGCGATGGACCGGCACCCGGGCGGCGAGGGTGGCGTTCACCGAGTCCTGCCAGTCGCGGTCGACCCGCACGTTGACGACGATCACCTTGGGCACGTTGCCGAGGCGGTCGAGGACGTCGTCGACGGTGGACGGGCTCACCGTGCCGTTGTTGCCGAGGTGCAGGATCACGAGGGGACCGAGCTTGCCGCTGCTCATCAGCGAGTCGACCATGTCGACGGCTTCCTTGAACTGCCGTCCGACGTGGGCGTCGACGTAGCTGTTGTCGCCGAGCACCCGCTTCAGCTCGGGGGCGGCGCCGAGCATCACCGAGTCGCCGATGGCGATGGCCGGGATGACCTGGGCCACGGTCGTGGGGGCGGCGGCCGTCGTGGCGGGTGGGATCGTGGTGGTGGCCACGGTGGGCACGGCCAGGTTGCCGGCGGGCGCGACGGTGGTGGCGGGCGGGGCGGCCGTGGTGGTGGGCGCGTCGGGCCCGGCGGCGGCGGTGGCCTGGGCCTGGAGGGCGACCTCGCCGGCCTGGATGCTGCGCTCGACCTCGCCGGCGTGCGACTTGGCGCTGGCCAGGCCGACGCCGCCGATGAGCACGGCCCCGGCGAGGCCGATGGCGGCCCACCGCGTCCGGCGCAGGCGGCGCAGGTGATCCTCGCCCGTCGACCGCCACAGCCCGTTGAACCAGCGGTGGATGGCACCGTTGCGGATGGGCCGTTCGATGAGCCGGTACGACAGTTCGGCCAGGACGCCGGTGATGACCAACCGCACCACGAAGGTCTCCGGCGCCGACCACGGCACGTCGATGCCCGGCCGGGTGAGGACATAGACGGGCCAGTGCCACAGATAGATGGCGTACGACCGCGTGCCGATCCACACGATCGGAGCGAGGCCGAGGACCTTGGCCGTCCTCGACCGCGGGTGCGTGGCCATGGCGATGCAGGCCACCGTGGCCAGGCCCACGACGAGGAAGCCGCCGCGGTACAGAAAGGCGTCCTGGTCGCCCACCGTCATCATCACGATGCCGAGCACAACGAGGCCGCCGATGCCGACGACGTCGAGCGTCGGTCCCCGCGTCGCGATCCCGCCCCGCTTGAGGTAGGCCGGCCGCCAGAAGAGGGCGAGCAGGGCGCCGAGGATGAGGCCGCCGGCGCGCGTATCGGTGCCGTAGTAGACGCGTGACGGGTCGATCGGGTTGTAGAGCACCGCCATCAGCAACGTCGACCCGGCCACCATGGCGAGCATCGGGATCGCCATCCGCTCGGGGCGGCGCCGGCACAACCACAGCAGGAGAGCCAGGAGTAGCGGCCACACGAGGTAGAACTGCTCCTCCACCGCCAGCGACCAGAGGTGGCGCAGGAGCGGCGGCCGGCCGAACGAGTCGAAGTACGACGTGCCCGAGCTGATGAGGTACCAGTTCGTCGTGTAGGTGAGGCCGGCGACGACGTCGCCGCGTGTCCGCAACGCCTGGTCGCGCACGAACAGCACGACCGTGATCGACACGACGAGCAGCAGCATGTAGACGGCCGGGAGCAACCGTCGCGCTCGCCGGAACCAGAACCGGCGGAAGCCGATCCCACCAGTCTTCTCGTGCTCGCTGACGAGCAGCAGCGTGATGAGGTAGCCGCTGATGACGAAGAAGACCTCGACGCCGAGGAAGCCGCCCTTCAGCCAGCCGAGCGAGGCGTGGTACACGAGCACGGCCACGACCGCGAGCGCCCGCAGGCCGTCGAGCGCAGGAACGTAGGGCACAGCCCGCGGCTCGCGCGCCGTGGGCGGCGGCGGCGCCGGGGGCGCGGTCGGCTCAGTCAGCGTGCTGGTCAGGGTGGCTCCCGTCGCTCCTGTTCAGCGGTCGTGCCGAGCCAGCGTACGGCCCCGCTGCGACGGGAGGGTGTCATTGCTGCTCGTGGCTACTAAGCGGGCGGAATCCCAGCGTCGAGCACCGTGACGGCGTCGATGAGGAACGTCGTCTCGGTGGCCGTGCCCTCGAGTCGAACCCGCCGGCCCACGAGCTCGTCGAGGGCGGGATCGGCGAAGGCGTTGCCCCCGCGCCGCCGGAGCAGCAGCGTCTGGCTCCCGGTGTCGAGGACGACGGCGTCGTGATCGCTCTTGGATCCGGCCCCGATCTGTTTGCGCACGACGTCACCCACGACG
>DASXAI010000829.1:0-1524 GCA_036406775.1 Acidimicrobiales bacterium | reverse complement strand
AGAACCATGCCCACTCGACGCTGAACCCGCTGGCCGCCTACACCAAGCGGATGTCGGTCGAGGAGATCATGGGCGACGTCATGATCGCCTACCCGAACACGCGGCCGATGTGCTCAGCGAACTGCGACGGCGCCGCCGCCGCCGTGGTGGTGTCCGACGCCAAGCTCAAGACGCTGTCGAAGGAGCAGCAGCGGCGGGCCGTGAAGATCGCGGCCTCGGTGCTCACCACCGACCCGTGGGAGGAGGCGTGCCAGATCCTCCCGAACGTCAACACGCTCACCCGCAACGCCGCCACGACGGCCTACGAGAAGGCCGGGGTGGGACCGGACGACCTCGACTTGGTGGAGCTGCACGACTGCTTCGCCACCGCCGAGCTCGTCCACTACGACAACCTCAAGCTGTGCGAGCCGGGCGGCGCCGTCGACTTCTTCCAGTCGGGGGCGACGTGGCGCGACGGCAAGACGCCGGTGAACGTGTCGGGCGGCCTCGAGTCGAAGGGCCACCCGATCGCCGCCACCGGCATCGCCAACATCTGGGAGGTGTGCCATCACCTCCGCGGCGAGGCCGGCGACCGCCAGATCGAGGGGGCCAAGGTCGGCCTCGCCCACGTCATCGGCCTCGGCTCGGCCTGCGGCGTCCACATCCTGGAGAAGTCCGCCGCCTGAGTTCTCCAACGATCTGACGCGGTTTCGCGACCTTTACGTCGCATATCGCGCACCAGAACGCTGGCGACGGGCGGCTCAGCGGCGTTTGGTGACGGCGGGTGCGCGCTTGGCGGTTGGCGTGCGAGTGGCGCGCCGGCCGTTGCCGGTCGCCACGGGCTTCACGGGCGGTGGCTGTTCGCGGTCCCAGTAGCGCAGCGAGCGGCACAGCTCCACGAACCGCTTGGCGTCGCCAGGCGTGCGCAGTTCCACGAAGCCGGCGTCGGGTTCCACGCCCGCCGCCTGCAGGAGGGCGGCGGCGCCCGGCGCGTGGGCGACGAACTTGGCGTGGGCGTAGGCGTCGGACACGAAGTCCTTGGCCGCCGGGTCGGTGGCCATGAGCGCGGCGCCGTCCGCCGACACCAGCGCGGCGACGGCGTCGAAGAGCACCGACGGCCCGCCGGGCACGGCGTGGTCGGCGGTGAGCGTCGAGCGGTCCGTCAGCGCCACGCCGCCGACCGTCGGTGCCACCACTTCCACCATCCCGCCCTCGCGCTCGACGGCATCCCGCACCGCCTTCACCAGCTTGGCGTCGGTGCCGTCGGAGACCAGCACGCCCACCTTGCGTCCGGTGAAGCGGACCGGCCCGTTGCCGACGATGCTGAGCGCCGGTGACGGCGCCAGGCCGTCGACTCGCGGCCGGGCCGGCGTCGACGCCGGCGGCAGCGCCAGTCCGAGCCCGTCGGCGACCTTGGCGGCCAGCTCCTCGTCGACGTTGCGTAGGTTCGCCAGCATCCGCGCCCGGATGGCGGACGTCTCGACCTTCCCGAGCTCGAAGGCGAAGGCGTTGACGATGTGCTGCTGTTCGACCGGCGTCTGGCTC
>DASXAI010000828.1:0-3900 GCA_036406775.1 Acidimicrobiales bacterium | reverse complement strand
CGCGTGGTTCGCCCGCCTGCGCGAGCTCGAGGCGACCGAGCTCGATCCAACTGGCAGCTGACGGGCGGCGAGTGCCGTCCCGGCGCTGCCAGTTGACCGTCAGCTGCCAGTTGCGAGGGCGTCGACGACGTCGACGTCGGGGAGGGCGGTGAGGATCGCGGGCGGGGCGAGCACCTTGCAGCTGCGGCTGCCGCCGCCGAGGACGATGCGGTCGCGCTGCATGACCCGGGCATCGACCCAGATCGGCATGTCCGCCGGCAGCCCGAAGACGGTGACGCCGCCGATCATCATCCCGGTCATCGCCTTGGTCTCGTCGCCCGACGCGAACGATGCCTTGCGCACGCCGAGGCGGTGCCGCACCGCCTTGTTCACGTCGAGGCGGGTCGACGCCAGCACCACGCACGCCACGTAGACGGGCGGGTCCGACTTGCCGATGACGACGATGGTGTTGGCCGAGTCCTCCATCGCGAACCCGTAGTGCTCGCAGAACGCGGCGGTGTCGGCCAGCTCGGGGTCGCAGGGGAAGATCTCGTACTCGACCCCGAGCGGGTCGATGTGTGCCTTCAGCTCATCCTCGGTCATATTTCGCCGCCGAACCATAGGTTCGACCGGCGGAGCCGGCTCGATCGTCCGGTGGCAGGTTCCGGCGGAGCCTCCGCCCCCCACACCCCCCACCCCAAGGTCCGCCGCCGAGTCTGCTACTCGGACGCGTCGGCTGAAGCCCCCGAGTCCACATCGACGTCGATGATCGTGCCCGCGTTGCGGCCGTGGTCGTTGGCCGTGTCGTAGGCGTTGCTGTCCTGCTGCAGCTTGGTGAGCGCCGAGCTCCAGACCTGCTGGGCCTCGGCCACCGACTTGCCGATCATCTGCTGGTCGAGCGTGGCCATGGCCGTGTCGACCAGGTCCAGGTGCCCGCGCTCGTGGGCGTCGAGCGCCGCCCAGAACCGGTCCCACTCGTCCTTGGCCGCCTGGCTGGCGCTGTCGTAGCCGGTCCACGTCGGCATGGTGATCTTCCAGCCGACGAGGATCGTCACGTCGCTCACGACCCCGTGCTCGTCGGCCTGGTAGTCGTACCGGGGGTTCCACTCGGCCGACCCGGCCTCGGGCAGGTGCGAGATGTTGGCCACCACGTCGGCCAGCGTGGCCCCGCCCACGTCGTAGCCAGCCCCCTCGATGTCGCTGTACTCCACGCCCATGTTTCCCCACCCCTCGTTGGCGAAGGCGGCAGGGTAGCGGAGCCTCAGATCGCCCGCTCCTTCCCTTCCCAGTAGGGGTCGCGGAGCTTGCGCTTGTAGAGCTTGCCGTTGGGGTCGCGGGGCATCTCGGCGATGAAGTCGATGGACTTCGGCGTCTTGAACTTGGCCAGGCGGCCGTGGCAGAACGAGAACAGGTCGTCGCGCAGGTCCTCGTCGGGGCCGACGCCCGGCGCCGGTTCGATCACGGCCTTGATCTCCTCGCCCCAGTCGGGGTGGGGGATGCCGAACACGGCGGCGTCGCCGACCTTCGGGTGCGTCAGCAGCACGCCCTCGATCTCGGCCGGGTAGATGTTCACGCCGCCGCTGATGATCATGTCGGACTTGCGGTCGCACAGGAACAGGTAGCCGTCGGCGTCGAGGTAGCCGACGTCGCCCACCGTGAAGAAGCCGTCGCGGCGGTTGGCGGCGGTCTTGTCGGGGTCGCCCTTGTACTCGAAGTTGGCCTGGGCCAGCGCCATGTACACCGTGCCGATCTCGCCGGGCGGGAGCTGGTTGCCTTCGTCGTCGAGGATGCGCAGCTCGCTCCCCGCCCACGCCTTGCCCACCGTGCCGGGGCGTGCGAGCCACTCCTTGGCGGTGACGATCGACCCACCGCCCTCGGTGGCCGCGTAGTACTCCATGACCGCGTCGCCCCACCACTCGATCATCCGCCGCTTGATCTCGGGCGGGCAGGGGGCGGCGGCGTGGACCATGCACCGCAGCGACGACACGTCGTAGCGGGCGCGCACGTCGTCGGGCAGCGCGAGCAGGCGATGGAACTGGGTCGGGACCATGTGGCTCGTCGTCACCCCGTGGCGCTCGATGAGCTCGAGCATCGACTCGGGCGTCCACTTGTCCATCAGCACGACCTGGTGGCCCATGTGCAGCGAGTTGCCCGTCCAGAGCAGCACGGCCGTGTGGTACAGCGGCGACCCGGTGATGTGGACGTTGCCTTCGCCCGGCTGCACCCCGAACAGCATGAGGAACATGGAGTAGAGGGCGCCCAGCTCGTCGGGGTCCATGTCGACGAGGCCGCGCTTCACACCCTTGGGCTTGCCGGTCGTGCCGCTCGTGTAGTGCATCGGCGCGCCCGCGGTGCGGCCCTCGGGCGTGGTGGCGGGTTGCTCGGCCAGCAGCCCGTCCCAGTCGCGGAAGCCCTCGACGGCGCCGACCGCGATGCGCCCGGCCGCGGGCAGGCCGACGTCGTCCGCCGCGGGTCCGGCCTCGGCCGCGAAGCGCTCGTGGGCGATGAGGGCCTTGGCGTCGCTGTCGCGCAGGATGTAGGCGATCTCGGCCTCGACGAGGTGGTGGTTGATCGGCGTGAGGTACCAGCCCGCCTGCATGGCCGCGAGCCACGTCTCGACCATCTCCACGCCGTTGGGCAGCACGGTGGCCACGGTGTCACCCCGCTCCAGGCCGGCCGCCCGCAGTGCGTGCACGAGCCCGTTGGCCGCGCCCAGCAGGTCGCCCGCGGTGTGGGGCTGACCGTCGGGATCGACGAGGGCGATGCGGTCGGGGTCGGCCTGCGCGAGCCGCCAGAAGCCAAGGTCCGTCATCGGCGGAGAATAGAACGTGTTCTCGTTCCGCGCTAACGTCCGCGCGCTATGGCCGAACCCGACGTGCTCACCGCGCCGATGGTCATCGAGTACCCGTTCAGCCGCACCACGGGACCCGTCATCGGTGCGTTCCTGACCGCACTGCGGGAGCAGCGCATCGTGGGGGTGCGGGGGGTCGACGGGCGCGTGATCGTGCCGCCCACCGAGTACGACCCGGTCACCGCCGACGACATCGACGAGCTCGTCCCCGTCGGGCCCGGGGGAGTGGTGACCACCTGGGCGTGGGTCGAGTCACCCGCACCAAAGCACCCGCTCGACCATCCGTTCGCCTGGGCCCTGGTCCAGCTCGACGGCGCCGACACCGGGCTCCTGCACGCGGTCGACGCCGGGTCGATGGACGCGATGAGCACCGGCATGCGGGTCACCCCCCGCTGGCGCGCCGAACGGGAAGGCGCCATCACCGACCTCGAGTGCTTCGTCCCCGAGAGCCCGGCCGGTTCTGTCGGCAGCAACCCACCCCTGGCGCGGACAACTGCCGACAGAACGGACGAGGTGGAGCCCGTGCGGAGCGTGCGGACGCCGGCCGAGCTGCGCTACTCGTTCACGGCGGGGCAGGCGACGTCGCGGTTCCTGCGAGGGATCGCGCAGAAGAAGATCCTGGGGGAGCGATGCCCGGTGTGCGGCAAGGTCTACGTGCCGCCCCGGGGTGCGTGCCCCACGGACGGGGTGCCGACCCGCGACCAGGTCGAGCTGCCCCACGTCGGCACCGTCACGAGCTTCTGTGTGGTCAACCTCCAGTTCTACGGCCAGGCCATGGAGGTGCCGTACACGAGCGCGCTCATCAAGCTCGACGGCAGCGACCTTCCGATCATGCACCTCCTCCAGGAGTGCCCCGTCGACCAGGTGCACATCGGCCTGCGCGTCGAGGCGGTGTGGGTCGACGACGACCAGCTCGGCCCGACCCTCGAGAGCATCCGCTACTTCCGCCCGAACGGCGAGCCGGACGCCGAGGTCCACCTGCCGGGAGAGGACGCCCCGCTGTGAGAGAGGTCGCGGTCATCGGCTTCGCCCAGTCGAAGCACGTGCGGGCCGAGCGCACGCACAACGAG
>DASXAI010000826.1:0-1512 GCA_036406775.1 Acidimicrobiales bacterium | reverse complement strand
GTGGAACGCCGTCACGTCGCCGGACGCCTTCACCGGCGAGAACTTCCGGCGCGGCGGCTTCCTGGAACGCTCGCTGCGGTACGACCGGGCCGACGAGTTCATCGTGGCGGCGCGCACGCTGTGGGACACCTGGGCCGACGGCGCCGTCGTGGCCGACCGCGACACCGGCGTGTTCGTAGCCGATGATGCGGTGACGCCGTTCGATCATCATGGGCCGGAGTTCGACATCCATGGCCAGTTCGACGTGCCGCGGAGCCCGCAGGGCTATCCGGTGCAGATCCAGGCGGGCGATTCGGACGGCGGTCGGGAGCTGGCCGCGGCCCAGGCCGACGTCATCTTCAGCCGGCACTCCAGCCGTGACGACGGCCGGCGGTTCTACGCCGACGTGAAAGGACGCTTGGCGCGCCATGGGCGGGGGCGCGACGACTTGAAGATCATCCCGGCGGCGGTGGCGATCCTCGGCGACACCGAGGCCGAAGCGCACGAGCGCGCCGCTCACATCCGCCGCCAGCAGGTGAGTCCCCAGGGTGCCATCGCCTTCCTCGAACAGGTGTGGGGCCGCGACCTGTCCGCCTACGACCCCGACGGCCCGTTACCCGCCATCGAGCCCGACGTCGACGGCGGGGCCAGTATCACGCGGGGCCGGGTGCGCCACGAGCAGGATCCAGGGGCGGTGGCGGCGAAGTGGCGACGCCTGGCCGACGAGAAACACCTCTCCATCCGCGACCTCATCATCGAGGTGACGACGCGCGCCGCGTTCGTCGGGACGCCGCGCCAGGTGGCCGAGGCCATCAACGACAACGTGCAGGCCGACGCGGCCGACGGTTACATCTTCGTGCCCCATCTCACGCCCCACGGCCTCGACGAGTTCGTCGACAAGGTGGTGCCGGAGTTGCAGGAGCGCGGCGTCTACCGGGCCGACTACTCGGGCTCGACCTTGCGCGAGCACCTCGGGTTGTCCAAGCCGGAGCGCATGGTGCGCGCCGACCACTCGGCTGCCAGCAGCTCGTAGGAACGGAGCCGATCGGCGTGGTCGTGCGTCATCGTGGTCACCATCAGCTCGTCGGCTCCCGTCTCGGCGACGAGGATCTCGAGCTGGTCGGCCACCGTGGCCGCTGAGCCGACGAACTGCGTCTCCACTCGGTCGACGACGAGGGCGCGGTCTTCGTCGACCCACTCGTGCGCCGCCGCCTCGTCGGGCGAGGGATAGGGGACGGCACCGTCGCCCACCCGGATGTTGCGGACCCACAGTCCGTACGGCGACGCCAGGCGGCGAGCGGTCGTGTCGTCAAGAACCACCACCACGTCGGCGGACACGAGAACCCGGGGCTGGTCGAGGAGAGCCGACGGCGTGAACGCGTCCCGGTAGGCGGCCACGGCGTCGAGGACCGACGCCGGGGTGATGTGGTAGCTCGCCGCGAACGGCAACCCGCGCCGGCCCGCCACCTCGGCGCTGACGCCGGCGCTGCTGCCGACGATCCAGACCTCGACGGCCGCGCCTTCTCCCGGCAC
>DASXAI010000825.1:0-4535 GCA_036406775.1 Acidimicrobiales bacterium | reverse complement strand
CTGCCCGACGGGTTCGCGAAGCGGGTCGAAGAGCTCGTCAACGACGAGATCGCAGCCGACCGGCCGATCCGGATCGACTTCCTCCCGCGCGGCTCGGCGCTCGAAGACGCCGACCTCATTCGCACCAAGGTCAACCTCATCCCGGAATCGGTCACGGAGATCCGCGTGGTCGACATCGTCGGTCTCGACAAGCAGGCCGACGGCGGCACCCACGTGCACCGCACCGACGAGGTCGGCCGTATCCGGGTGACCAAGACCGAGAACAAGGGGAAGGGGTTCAAGCGGGTCCGCCTCGAGGTCGTCGATGCCTGAGCTGGCCGCGCTCGAGGCCGCGCTGCGCCGGCTCGAGCGCGTGGTGGTCGCCTTCTCGGGCGGCGCCGACTCGGCCTTCCTCGCGTGGGTGGCGCACGACACGCTGGGCGCCGGGGCAGCGGCCGTCACGGCCGTGTCGCCGTCGTTGGCCGCCGCCGAGCGGGCCGATTGCGAGGCGCTGGCGCGCGAGTGGGGTCTGCACTGGCGCACGGTCGCCACCACCGAGCTCGACGACGACGTCTATGTCGCCAATGGCGGCGACCGTTGCGGCCGGTGCAAGTCGGCGTTGATGGACGCGCTCGAACCCCTGGCGGTGGGCGCCACCATCGTCCTCGGGGTGAACGTCGACGATCTCGGCGACCACCGCCCCGGTCAGGCGGTGGCAGCGGGGCGAGGCGCCGTGTTCCCGTTGGTCGACGCGGGTTTCACCAAGGCCGACGTGCGCGACTGGTCGCGGCGGCTCGGCCTGCGGACGTGGGACAAGCCGGCGGCCGCATGTCTGTCGTCGCGCGTGCCGTACGGGACGGCGGTCACGGTGACCGTGCTGTCCCACGTCGAGCGGGCCGAAGCCGGCTTGCACGCCCTCGGCTTCCGTGCGCTGCGCGTGCGCCACTACGGCGACACTGCGCGCATCGAGGTACCCGTCGACGACCTCGCCGCTGTCGTCGACCGCCGCGAGGCCGTGGTGGATGCCGTGCGATCGGCCGGCTACGCCTACGTCACCCTCGACCTCGAAGGCCTCCGCTCCGGCAACCTCAACCAGGCCATCACCGTTTCACGCTCGTAAGACCACGTCAGAGGTGGTTCAACCAGCGTGAAAGCCGAAGGGGAGAACCGGTTTCAACGTCGCGCTCAGCGGGTACACAGCCCGTTATGACCTGGAACGAGGACAGCGAGCCGTCCCTCGAGCAGCCCCGGTACGTGGGCCAGGAGGCGATCGACCAGCGTGGTGGCAAGATCGGGAAGGTCACCGACATCCTGTCTGATGACCAGACCGGCCAGCCTGCCTGGGCCATCGTCAACACGGGCCTCATCCGGGCCGAGCACTACGTCCCTCTCGTCGACTCCTACGAGACCGACGAGGGCCGCATCGTGTTGGCCTTCGACAAGTCCACGATCAAGAACTCGCCCAAGGCCGGCCGTGAGCACGTGCTGCTACGGAGCGCCGAGGACGAGTTGCGCCGGTACTACGGCCTGGCGGCCTGATCGAACCCTGATCACACACCGTTCAGATCGTTGACGACCTTCAAGAGGTCGCCCTCGCGGAAGAAGTTGACGGCCACGATGGTGGGGAACAAGTCGCGTTCCGCCATGCACTCGCGCACCCGCCCCATCAGGACGTCGTAGGAGTTCACCTGCTTCGCCTCTTCCACCGAAGGCGGCTTCTTGTTGGTGATGAAGTGGTTGATCTCGAACAGCGGCGCGTCGGCGGGCCCGCGGTTCGGTCGGCAGCTGAAGTCGGACGGCGCCGCGAACGTGTACGGCGTCTCCTGGAAGATGCCGTACCCCTTCGTGTACCACGGCGGATCGCCGCCGGCGTGCTCCGACAGCACGAGCAGGTTGCGCCGGGCCGTGATCATCTGGCGCAACGTGGGTGGCGGCGCGCTGGTGTCGTACGTCCACACCCGATCGAGCAGTCCGGCCTTCTGGAACTCGGCGGCAGTGTCGGCGGGCGACACGTAGTCGCCGATGAACAGCATGATGACTTCGTCAGGGTTGCGGTCGAGGAAGAGCTTGATCTGATCGAGCGTCGTCGAGAACTTCGTGGCGCCGAGCGAGCAGTACACGTGGCACAAGTAGATGCCGCGGGCCTTGGGGTCGTCGGGCACCGTCGCCTCGAGTTGCTTCGCCCGGGCCACCGCCTCGGGCGACAACTCCTCCACCTCGGCTGGTTCGTTGTCGGCGATCTCAGCCGCCGTGTCGGTGACGACGAGGTCGGCGCCGCCCACCGACAACCCGGTGGGGATGCCGTAGTGCGTCTTGACGAGGAACGCCCGGATGCCGTACTCGAGCTGCGACGGGATGCCGGTGAGGTTCTCGGCGAACAGCCAGCCGGGGTCGAGGGCGGCCGACATCGAGTTGTGCGAGCCGGGGAACACGACCTGGTCGAGGCGGCGGTCGCACAGTTCGGTGAACCCGTTGCACTTCAGGACGGCATCGGCCCGCGCGTCGTCGCGTGCGTGTGACACCGCGACGCCGCCGCCGACGACGATGAGGACGGCGAGCGCCACCACCAGCACCGCGACGCCGAGGGTGCGCACCGACGCCAGCCGGTAGCGCGCCGGGCCGTCGGCGTCGACGACCTCGGGGGGCCCGAGCAGCGCGCTGAACACGAGGACGGCGCCGAGGTAGCCCACCACGGCCGCCGCGACGAGCACCAGGAAGGCGACCACGTCGTCGCGGTAGATCACCGCAAGGGCGGCGAGCACGAGGAGCACGGCGCCGAGCACCACCCGGCCCGCCGTCGACCCGCCCGTGGCCGTCGCCGTCAATCGCTTCCAGGCCACTCGGCCGTCCCGCACGAGGTGCGGCGCCCCGCTGGCCGTGGCGGCGGCGGCCACGATGACGCCGATGGGGATGGTCCACAGCCCGAACGACCGGAGGTCGCTCATGAAGCGCTCGACACCGGAGCGAGTGGCGTCGGCCAGCGAGTCGGGGACGTCGTCCGCCACCGCCCGCGGCACGAGACCGGTGATCACCACCACGACGGCACCCACCGCGACGATGCCGACGCCGAGCTTCAGCATCGCCCGCCGGCGCTTGCGATCGACGGCGACGGCCCCGATAGCGGCCAGGCCGGCCACGACCCAGGCGGCGTCGTCGAGCCAGCGGTTGTCGTCCGCGATGCGCCACAGCCGGACGTGATCGAGGACGGGCGAGACGTCGACGAGGAGCGAGGTGGCCTCGCTGGGCAGCTTGGACGCGAGGCTGTCGTTCGTGGCCTTGGCCGTGCTCGTCAGGATGGCGAGCGTGTCGCCCAGCTCCAGCAGGGCCTGGTCGGCGTGGCGCTGGAAGACGGCGTGATGCAGTTCGACGATCGCGCCGCGGAACAGTTGTCGGAAGGCGTCGGTCTGCTCGACGTCTTCGAGCAGCGGCACGAGCACCGAGCGGAACGACGACAGGTCGGCGACCGCGGACGCGCTGAGCCGGTCGGCCAGTTCCTCGGCCAGGGCCTGGCGGACCGGCGCGGAGCGCAGGGTGACGGTCGCACGATCGGCGAACTCCTGCGAGTCGAACAGTGTCCGCTCGGCCCAGGACGAGAGCACGGCGACGATGGCGGCCACCGTGGCCACCACGACGAGGGCGGTGCTGACGTGCCGGCGTCCGTCCGTCACGATGTGGGCGCGGAACCCTCGCTTGTGTCGCCAAATGGAGCGGAATCCGCACCAACGGGCGCCACTGGCGCTAATTGGGGGGCGGTCAGGGGCGCGTAGGTGTCGGGCCGGCGCGTGGCGAAGAACGGGAACAGGCGCAGCCAGTCGCGGCGCTGATCGAGATCGAGGTCGGCCACGAGCACCGCGGGCTCGTCCCGCGGTGCCTGCACGAGGATGCGGCCGTAGGGGTCCGAGATGAACGACGACCCGTAGAACGTGAGGGGCGGCTCGTGCCCGATGCGGTTGACAGCGATCATGAACGTGCCATTGGCGATGCCGTTGCCGACGATCACCTGTTGCCACAGGGGCTCGGTGTCGAACCCCGGCAGCTCCGGCTCCGAGCCGATCGCCGTCGGGTACACCAGCACCTCCGCGCCCGCCAGCGAGTAGGCCCGCGCCAGCTCCGGGAACCACTGGTCCCAGCACGTCGGGAACCCGAACCGGCCACCGGCGAGCGGCACCGTCGGGTAGCCGGTGGTCCCGGGCCGGAAGTAGTGGTCCTCGTGGTAGCCGGCACCCTGGGGGATGTGGAGCTTGCGGGTGCGAGCCACGAGCGCGCCGTCGGGCGCCACGCAGATGGCGGTGTTGAACCCGAGCCCGTCACCGTCGTCGGACCCGGGCGCCTCGTACAGCGAGGCGTGGATGTACGCACCCGTCGACGCCGCCAGCCCGGCGGCGAAGTCGAAGGTCGGCCCACCGGGCAGCGGCTCGGGCTCCAGCCCGGCGACCTCCGGCCCCCCGGCGGTGACGGCGAAGTACGGCGACAGCGTGAGCTCTTGGAGGCACACGACGGCGGCGCCCTCGCTGGCGGCCATCCGGACGCCTTCGGAGAGCGCGGCGCGGTGGGCG
>DASXAI010000824.1:0-5664 GCA_036406775.1 Acidimicrobiales bacterium | reverse complement strand
CCCCGACGGATTACAGCGTGTTGGCGTTCGGGCCCGACGTCGTGGTGGCCAAGGGGCAGGAGGCCGCACGCCCGGCCGAGATCGTCGTCAACGACCTGTTGTCGCTGCGCGGCCACGGCACCACCGACTTGGCCGCGGCGTTGCGGGCGGCTCGGGCGCAGCTCGAGCGGTCCCGCGCCGCCCGGCCGATCGCCGTGCTCCTGAGCGACTGCCGGGCCACGGTGCCGGGCGACGTCGTGGGCGCGGCCGCCGCCCTCACCGAGCTGTGGATCGTCGCGCCCGAGTCCGACCGGGCCGACGCCGACGCCCTCGCCGCCGCCGTCGGCGCCCGGCTCACCACCGTCGCCGGGCCCTCGTCGGTCCCGGCTGCCTTCGCCCGCCTCACCGACGGAAGTTGAACGGCAGACCGCCCGTCGGGGCGGTCTCCGGTTCAACTTTCACTGTCAGCGGCAGCTCGGGTCGTCGGGCGGGGTGATGCCGAGGGGATTGGGCGCCACGGCCACCGTCGGCAACGTCGTGGCACCCCCCGGTGCCGCCGGTGCCGTCGTCGGGGCCGCGGCCGGTGCCGCCGTCGTCGGCGCCGCGGCCGTCGTGCTGCTGTCGACCGCCGTCGTCGGCGGGATGTCGCTCAGCTGCGCCTGGCCCCGGAACACCTCGAGCACGGCCTTGGTGGTGGGCGCGTTGAGATTCGGGATCACGACGCTCTCGGTGCCACGCAGCGCGCCCGTGCCCTCGACCCGATAGCTGTGGTCGCGGAGCTGCGCCGGATCGAAGTCGCGCAGCGTCGTCGCCAGCCGGAGCATGTCGTTGAGTGTCAGATCGTTGTCAACCACGACGTTGCCCGGCTTCAGCGCCACGTTGATGAGCTCGTTGGCGACGGCAGGACTGCGCGCGCCCTTGTCGATCGCTTTCTGGAGCGCCCGGCGCAGGAAGTCCTGCTGGCGCGCGATGCGCCCGTAATCGGACGTCGGGTCGTCCTGCCAGCCCTTGTCCGTCTCGTACTGGTAGTAGCGGGCGCGCACGTAGGCCAGCGCCTTGTCACCGTTGAACGCCACGCAGCCGGGTGCGTCGGCGAACACCCCGAGGTACTTGTCGCGCGTCGGGTAGAGGAACGGGATCTTCACCCCGCCGACGGCGTCGACGAGGTTCTTGAACGCGCACAGGCTGACGTCGACGTAGTGGTCGACGTGGAGCCCGAAGTTCTCCTCGATGGTCTGCACCAAACGGCTCGGGACGTTGGGGTCGTAGGCGGAGTTGATCTTGGCCTTGCGCCCGGTACCGGCGATCGGGACCCACAGGTCACGGGGGAACGACAGGATCGCCGCCTGTGACGACGACGGGTCCACCCGCACGAGAATGATCGTGTCCGATCGATCGCCGGTGACGTCCCCGAAGGCGCCGGCGTAGGGCGAGTTCGGATCGACGCAGGCTTGGCTCCGGGCGTCGGAACCGACGAGCAGGTAGTTCTGGGCCGAGCCGGGCTTCACCTCGGGTGGCACGGTCGCCGCCGTCGTCCCCGGCGCGCCCAGCGCCGTCGTGGTCGGCGCCGGCGTCGTGATCTCCGCGTGCGTGATCGTGACCCGCTCGAGGTCCTCGAAACGGTGATTAGCGTACCACACACCCCACACCGCACCGAGGCACAGCAACACGAGCAGCGTGGTACCGCCGATCACGAGGCGTTGGGGCCACGTCCGCCGGAGGCGTCGCCGCCGCTTCCGGGGAGCGGGCGGCGCCGGGTCGGACATCGGCGCAACCGTATGCGGTCGGATCCCGGGAACGCTCGCGACCGATCACTACCGTGGACCACGATGTTGGCCCAGACACGCCCGGGATGGGTCGAGCAACTCGACGAGTGGCACCTGCTCACGATCAGCAAGATCATCGTCATCATCCTCGTGGCGATGCTGCTCACGTGGATCTCCCGCCGGGTGATCCACCGGGCGCTCGCCGGCATGCGGAACATCCGGGGCATCGGCGGCCGCGTCGATCACCGCAGCGAGCAACGCGCCCGCACGATCACCCGGGTCGTGCGCAGCGTGGTGACGGCAGTCATCTGGACCGTCGCCATCATCATCATCCTGCCGCTGGCGGGCGTGAACATCACCGCCTTCGTCGCCGCCGGGTCCATCATCGGCGCCGCGCTGGCGTTCGGCGCCCAGCAGGTCGTGCGGGATCTCCTGGCCGGGTTCTTCATGTTCACCGAGAACCAGTACGGCGTGGGCGACAACGTCGACCTCGGCCTGGCCGAGGGCACAGTGGAGGACGTCAGCCTCCGTGTCACGCGCCTGCGAGGCGTCGACGGCAAGGTGTGGTACGTGCCCCACGGCCAGATCAGCCGGGTGGCGAACCTGAGCCAGGACTGGTGGCAGGTCGTGGTGGACGTACCTGTGCCCCGCACCGACGACGTCCGCGCCGACATCGACATCCTCGCGGCCGTCGTCGTCGAACTCGGCCAAGACCCCGACATCGGCTCCGAGTTGCTCGACGACCCCCAGGTGCTCGGTGTCCAGAGCCTCCTCGACGACCGTTCCGTCCTCCGGGTGGCGGTGCGGTGCAAGCCGGCGGCCCGGCTGGCCGTCCAACGGGCCTTGCAGGCGCTGCTGGCAGAGGCCGTCCGCGACGGCCGACTTCCAGCCCCGCCCGTCGCCGGCCCCACGCCGGTGGTGATCGCCGCCCGCCCGACACCGCCCGTGGCCGGACCCGACTCGGGCCTCGGCTCCTAGCGATGCGTCAGGCCAGCGTCACCACGAGAGCACCGTCACCCGCCGGCTCGAGCCGCTCGATGCTGCCCGCCTCCCGGACGTCGTCGGCGCCGACCGGCAGGCCGAACGGCACCACCACCAACGCCACCGGCGCCCGCATCGAGACCTTGGCCTCGGTCTTGGCCTTGCGCACGGCGGCCAGCACGTCGAGGGCGGGGTCGAGGTCGGTGGCGTCGGCACCGGCGGCGATAGCGGCGAGGTCGCCATCATCGGGCCATGAGGCGCGATGGATCGAGCCCTCCTGCCACCACGACCACACCTCTTCGGTGGCGAACGGCAGGAACGGGGCCAGCAGACGCTGCAGCGCACTGAGGGCGAGTCGGAGGGCGGCCCGGGCCGACGCCGCGGTGTCGTCGCCACGCGAGCCGTAGCCGCGGCTCTTCACCAGTTCCACGTAGTCGTCGCAGAACCACCAGAAGAACGCCTCGGTCCGCTCGAGGGCCCGGGCGTAGTCGTACCCCTCGAAGGCGTTCGTGGCCTCGGCCACAACGGCACTGAGCCGAGCGGCCATGGCCCGGTCGACCGGATCGCTGATGGCCTCGGGCCCGCCGGCGTCGTCACCGATGCCGAGGACGAACCGGCTCACATTGAGCAGCTTGATGGCGAGCTTGCGCCCGATGCGCATCTGGCCCTCGTCGAAGGCCGTGTCGGTGCCGGGCCGGGCGCACGCCGCCCAATAGCGCACGGCGTCGGAGCCGTACTTCTCGAGCAGCGCTATCGGCGTCACGACGTTGCCGACCGACTTCGACATCTTCTTCCGGTCGGGATCGAGGATCCAGCCTGAGATGGCGGCGTTGGTCCACGGCAGCGAGCCGTGCTCGAAGTGGCTGCGCACGATGGTGGCGAACAGCCACGTCCGGATGATGTCGTGGGCCTGCGGCCGGAGGTCCATGGGGAAGACCTGGGCGAAGAGCTCGGGGTCCTCCTCCCAGCGCCCGGCGATCTGGGGCGTGAGCGACGAGGTGGCCCACGTGTCCATCACGTCGGGGTCGCCGGCGAAGCCACCGGGCTGGCCGCGCTGCCCGGCCTCGTAGCCCGGCGGCACGTCCGTCGACGGGTCGATCGGCAGCGCCGACTCGTCGGGCACGATGGGGCTGGTGTACTCGATCACGCCGTCGTCGTCGATCGGATACCAGACGGGAATCGGGACGCCGAAGAAGCGCTGGCGGCTGATCAGCCAGTCACCCGTGAGCCCGCCCAGCCAGTTCTCGTACCGGTGCCGCATGTAGTCTGGGTGCCATGCGACCTGGCGTCCCCGCTCGAGCAGCTTCTCGCGCAGCTCGAGATCGCGGCCGCCGTTGCGGATGTACCACTGCAACGTGGTGACGATCTCGAGGGGCCGGTCGCCCCGCTCGTAGAACTTCACCGGATGCACGATGGGGCGCGGATCGCCCGTCATCTCGCCCGACTCCTGGAGCAGTTCGACAATGCGGCGTTGCGCCTGGCGCACCGACCGCCCCGCCAGCTCGGCGAACCGGGCCCGGCCGCGGTCGTTGTCGATCCAGTCGGGCGTGGTCGCCACGATGCGGCCGTCGCGCCCCACGATCGGCCGCGTCGCCAGGGCGAGCTCGCGCCACCACGTGACGTCGGTGGTGTCGCCGAACGTGCACACCATGGCCAGGCCGGTGCCCTTCTCGGGATCGGCCAGCGGGTGGGCCACGATGGGCACCTCGACGTCGAACAACGGTGTGCGCGCCGGCTTGCCCACCATGGCGACGTAGCGCTTGTCGGCGGGATGGGTGACGAGGGCGACGCAGGCACCGACGAGCTCAGGGCGCGTCGTGTCGACGGTGAGATCGCCGTCGGGGCCGTGGAACACGAGCGTGTGGTATGCCCCCGGCACCTCCCGGTCGTCGAGCTCGGCCTGGGCGACAGCCGTGTGGTAGTCGACGTCCCACAGCGTGGGGGCGTCCTGCTGATACGCCTGGCCGCGCGCCAGGTTGTGCAGGAAGGCCCGCTGGCTCGTGCGTCGGCTGTGGGCGTCGATGGTCGTGTAGATGAACGACCAGTCGACTGACAGGCCGAGGCGGCGCCACACGGCGGCGAACGCCTTCTCGTCCTCCTCCACCAGCCGCTCACAGAGGGCGACGAAGTTGGGCCGGCTGATGGGGACGGCTTCCTTGGGCACCGGCGTCGCCGGCTCGAAGCCGGGGTCGTAGGGCAGCGACGGATCGCACCGCACGCCGAAGTAGTTCTGGACTCGGCGCTCGGTCGGCAGGCCGTTGTCGTCCCAGCCCATCGGATAGAAGACGTTGCGCCCTCGCATGCGCTGGAAGCGGGCCACCGTGTCCGTGTGGGTGAACGAGAAGACGTGGCCGACGTGCAGCGATCCGGAGACCGTCAAGGGCGGCGTGTCGATGGCATAGACCTGGTCACGAGCCGTGCCACGCTCGAAGCGGTAGGTACCGTCGGCCTCCCACCGCTCGGTCCATCGCTCCTCGACGCCGTCGAGGTTCGGCTTCTCGGGGACCCGGGTCATGACCCGGTCACGCTACTGGCCGTGACCTGTGGTCCAGGCGCTGATCTCGCCCGGGACCCCTCGGGCCCCGTCGGTAGGCTCGACGCGTGCTCAACCTGTACGACACCGCCACCGGCGAGGTCCGCCCGCTCGCCCAGCGCGAGCCCGGCACGGTGAGCATCTACCTCTGTGGACCCACGGTCTACGGTCCGCCCCACCTCGGCCACGGCCGGGCCACGCTCGTCTACGACATCCTGCGGCGGTACCTGGAGTGGCGCGGCCTGACGGTACGGCTCGTCTCCAACGTCACCGACATCGACGACAAGATCATCAACCGGGCCAACGACGAGCGACGCGACTGGCACGAGATCGCCACGAAGTGCGAGTCGGTGTGGTTCCGGGCCATGGACGGCATCGGGGTGGCCCGTCCCACCGACATCCCGC
>DASXAI010000823.1:0-10106 GCA_036406775.1 Acidimicrobiales bacterium | reverse complement strand
CGCCGTACTGGATCGGAACGACCTCCGCGACCTCCGCTCCCGCCAGTGTCGCCAGCTCAGTACGGATCGTCGCGCAGACAGCTTGGGCGTCGGCCGCGGTGGCCGTGCGGCCCGTCCCGATGGCCCAGATCGGCTCGTAGGCGATCACCACGCCCGCGATCTGGTCCGGCCGCCGCGCTCCCAAGGCCGCTCGCACCTGGCCGACGACCTTACTCTCCGTGGCATCGGCTTCGCGTTCTGCGAGTGTCTCGCCCACGCAGATGATCGGCGTCATGCCGTGGGTCTGGACGGCGGCCGCCTTCTTGGCCACCATCTCATCGGTCTCGCCGAAGAGTTCGCGCCGTTCACTGTGACCGCAGATCACGTAGCGCACGTCGAGCTTGGCCAGGAACACGGGAGACACCTCGCCCGTGTACGCCCCCTTGTCCTCCCAGTGACAGTGCTGGGCGCCGAGCGCCATCGGGATCTTCTCGCCGGCCAGCAGCGTCTGGATCGAGCGGATGTCGGTGAACGGCGGGTGGATGCTGATGTCGACGCGCTCGTAGTCGCCCTTGTCCAAGAGATAGCTCAACTTCTGGACGAGCTGGATCGCCTCGAAGTGGTTGAGATGCATTTTCCAGTTGCCGCTGATGAGCGGCTTGCGGCCGTCAGGCACCGCGGGCCGCGGCCTGCCGGAGAGCCTCGAGGCCGGGGAGGTCGCCGAGCTCGAGGAATTCGAGCGACGCGCCCCCACCAGTGGACACGTGGTCGACGTCGTCGGCCAATCCGAAATCGGCGAGGGCGGCGGCCGAGTCCCCGCCGCCGACGACGGTGAAGGCGCGACTGCCGGCGACCGCTTCCGCCACCGTGCGGGTGCCGGCGGCGAAGCGACCGTCCTCGAAGAGGCCCATGGGTCCGTTCCAGAACACGGTGCGAGCCTCGCTGACGAGGTCAGCGAACGCGGCTGCCGTGCCGGGACCGATGTCGAGTCCCTTCACGCCGGCCGGGAGGCTCGTGCCGTAGGTGGCGACGGTGCCGTCGGGGGCGAGACCGACGATGTCCTCGGGCAGATGGATCGCGGTGCCCGCGCCGAGGAGGCGGCGACACACGTCGACTTGGTCGGGCTCGAACAGCGACTCGCCGACCGTGTTGCCCTGGGCCGCGAGGAAGGTGAAGCACATGCCGCCACCGATCGCCAGTGAGTCGACGACCTTCATCAGCGCGTCGATCACACCGATCTTGTCACTCACCTTGGCCCCGCCCAGCACGGCGACGAACGGTCGCTTCGGGTCTTCGCGCAGCTTCGTGAGGACCTCGACCTCGTGCTGCAGCAGCCGCCCAGCGGCCGACGGCAGCGTGCGCGGCGGGCCGACGATCGACGCGTGGGCGCGGTGGACGGCGCCGAAGGCATCGTCGACATACGCGTCCTGCCCGGCCACGAGCCGGGCCACGAAGTCGGGGGCGTCGGCCTCCTCGCCCGGGTCGAAGCGGAGGTTCTCCATCAGCTCGACACCGGGCGCCAGCTCGGCCAGGCGGGCGCGCACCGGTGCCATCGCGTAGCGGGGATCAGCCTTGCCCTTGGGCCGGCCCAGGTGGCTGCACGCGGTGACGTGGGCGCCGTGGTCGAGGAGCCAGTTGATGGTCGGCAGCGCGGCCCGGATCCGGAAGTCGTCGGTGATGTGGCCGTCCTCGAGCGGCACGTTGAAGTCGGCTCGGAGCAGGACCCGCCGGCCGTCGAGCGGGAGCAGGTCCTCGAGGACGGGGAGCTTCATGCCTTGTTGGCTGAACCGACCATCACCGCCAGATCCACGAGGCGGTTGGAGTAACCCCATTCGTTGTCATACCACCCGAGGACCTTCACGAGCGTGCCCTGGCTCATCGTCAGCTTGCTGTCGAAGATGCAGCTGTGCGGGTTGCCCACGATGTCGGTGGAGACGAGGTACTCCTCCGAGTACTCGAGGATGCCCTTCAACGGACCGGACGCCGCCGCCTGGTAGGCGGCGTTGATCTCCTGGACGGTGGCGGGCTTCGAGATGACGGCGACGAGGTCGGTGATGGAGCCGTCGGGCACCGGCACCCGCAGCGAGGTGCCGTCGAGCTTGCCCTTCATCGCCTCGAGCACGATGCCGGTGGACCGCGCCGCACCCGTGGACGTCGGCGTGATGTTGATGGCGGCGGCGCGAGCCCGCCGCAGGTCCTTGTGGGGCCCGTCGACGAGCATCTGATCGCCCGTGTAGGCGTGCACCGTGGTCATGAGGCCCTGCTCGACACCGAAGGCGTCGTCGAGAACCTTCACGAGCGGCACGAAGCAGTTCGTGGTGCACGACGCGTTGGAGATGACCTGGTGGGTCTTGGGGTCGAAGGCCGCGTCGTTGACGCCGAGGACGATGGTGGCGTCGGCACCGTTCGACGGGGCCGAGACGATGACGTAGGGCGCGCCGGCGTCGAGGTGCATCGCCGCCTTGTCGCGGTCGGTGAAGAAGCCGGTCGACTCCACCACGACGTCGACATCGAGGTCGCCCCACGGGAGCTCCTTCGGGTCGCGCACCTGGAGGACCTTGATGGTGTCACCGGCTACGTAGATGCCGTCGTCGACGACCTTGACGTCGTCGGGCAACTTGCCCAGCACCGAGTCGTACTTGAGGAGGTGTGCCATCGTCTCGACGGAGCCGAGATCGTTCACGGCGACGAAGTCGATGTCCGCGCCCGCCTCCTTGGCGGCGCGGAACATGCTGCGCCCGATCCGTCCGAAGCCGTTGATGCCCACGCGAACCGTCATGTCGGATCCTTTCCTTCGGACCTACGACCCTACCTGTGGCACGCCTCACCCGCGGCGGTCGACGTCCCGGTGCTGAACCCGGGGCTCGTAGCCCTTGCGGCGCAGATGGCGGGCCAGCTCCTCGGCGAGGACGACGGAACGGTGGCGGCCGCCCGTACAGCCGATGCCGACCGTCAGGTAGCTCTTGCCCTCAGCGGCGTAGGCGGGGAGGAGGAGCTCGAAGAGGTCGTCGAGCTTCTCCAGGAACGCCCCGGTGGCTGGCTGGGAGAGGACGAACTCGCGCACCGACGCCTCCAACCCCGTGTGGTCACGGAGCCGCTCCACCCAATAGGGGTTGGGCAGGAAGCGGCAGTCGAACACGATGTCGACGTCGAGCGGGAGGCCGTGCTTGTAGCCGAACGACGTGATCGTCGTCTGCATGCCGGCCGCCTGCGACTCGACGCCGAACAGATCGACGAGCCGGGCCTTCAGCTGGTGCACGTTCAGGTCGGTGGTGTCGATGACGACGTCGGCCTCGCCCTTCACCGGCTCGAGGAGCTCGCGCTCGGCCTGGATGGCATCGAGCACGGTGATGCCCGCCTCGCCGAGGGGGTGCTTGCGCCGGGTGCTGCCGTAGCGGCGCACCAGCTCGGCGTCGGACGCGTCGAGGAAGAGCATGCGGACGCGGTGGCCGTTCAGGCGCAGCCGCCCCATCACGTCGATGATGTCGGCCTGGTGCGGCCCACTCCCCACCACGAGGGCGAGGTGCTCGGAGGTGGAAGCGGGCGAGCCGCCGAGCTCGGCCACCTTCTCGATGAGCGCCGACGGCAGGTTGTCGACGACGAACCATCCCATGTCCTCGAGGCTGTCGGCGGCCTGCGAGCGGCCGGCTCCTGACAGCCCAGCGATCACCAGGATGTCTGTCATCCCTGCTCAGGGTACCGAACCGAGGTGAACTTCAGGTTGCTTTCGGTTGCTTTGTGGCCCGGAGATAGAGGAGTCGCGGGATCGTGGCCGCATCGGCGTACTCGTGGGCACGGGCGAGGAAGCCCGGCGGCGGGGCCGGCTCCTCCATCCGCTCGATCAGCAGGCCATTGGCGGCGAGGGCATTCACGTACCGGCTCAGTGGCCGGTGGATGAAGGGAATGAAGACGCCGGACTCGACCTGCTCGACCGTCTCGTCCTCCACCAGATACGGCCCGATGCGCCAGTACTGCTCCGGCGGGTCGAGGATCTGGTCGTCGATCCAGCCGCTGTTCGGCGTCTGGAGCAGCGGATGGTTGAGGAAGAAGCAGAACCGGCCGCCGGGCCGCAGGACACGGCCGACCTCGGCGATGGCGGCGTCGACCTCCCGGATGTGCTCGAACACGAGGCAGGCCACCACGGCGTCGAGGCTGGCGGTGCGGCACGGCAGGGCGGCGGCGTCGGCCCGGGCGTAGGCAGGCCCGCCGTCCCGCTCGTGCGCCACCACGACCTGGGCCCATGTCGGGTCGATGCCAACGACGGCGGTCGCACCGAGCCGAACCGCCAGCCGCGCGACCTGGCCCTCGCCGCACCCGACGTCGAGCACACGATGGGCCCCCACCAGTTCCTCCGCCGCCAGCGGGAGGATCTGCTCCTCGTACTCAGGATCGGCGCCCTGCGTGAACCCGGCCTGCCACCAGCGCGCCTGCTGCTCCCACAGGTCGTCAGCCACGATGGGGTTTCCTCCGCCGAAGTGTCGGAAATCGACAACTGTTGTCGAAAAGCGTCACGTCGACTGGGGTTGACGGGCGGCCCGGTTGCCGTCGCCGACCCGGCCGCCGTGCACCTTGGCGTAGACGGCCTCGGCCACGGCATCGGGGAGCCACGACAGCTCCTTCAGCTCCTCGAGCGACGCCTTGCGGACGGCGTTGACCCCGCCGAGCTCCTTCACGAGGCGCTTCTTGCGGGTCGGCCCGAGGCCGGCGACGTCGTCGAGCACGCTCTTCGTCATCCGCTTACCCCGCAGCTCGCGGTGGAACGTGTTGGCGAACCGGTGGGCCTCGTCCCGGATGCGCTGCAGGAGGAACAGGGCCTCCGACTGGCGCCGGACGCCGACCGGGTCGGCCTGGCCCGGCACGTACACCTCCTCGAACCGCTTGGCCAGCGCCGCCACCGGGATCTCGTCCTCGAGGCCGAGCTCGTGCACCACGCGGTCGGCCACGTTCAGCTGGCCCTTGCCCCCGTCGACCAGCAACAGCTGTGGCGGGTAGGCGAACTTCCCGCCGCTGCGCTCGGTCACGGGGCGATCCCGCTCGGTCAGATAGGCGGTGAGGCGCCGCGTCAACACCTCTTCCATGGCGGCGTAGTCGTCGTTGCCGTCGACGCCCTTCACCTTGAACCGCCGGTACTCACTCTTGCGGGGCAACCCGTCCTCGAGCACGACCATCGAGCCGACGTAGTCGGAACCCTGGATGTGCGCCATGTCGTAGCACTCGATCCGCAGCGGTGCTTCCGGCAGGCCGAGCGCGTCCTGCAGCTCGTTGAGGGCTCGCGCCCGGGAGTTGTGGTCGGACGCCCGCCGCAACCGGTGCCGGGTGAACTCCTCCTTGGCGTTGCGAGTCACCGTCTCGTGCAGCTCGCGCTTGTCGCCCCGCTGCGGCACCCGCACCTGTACCCGGGAGCCCCGCATCTGGGTCAGCCACTCCTCGTACACCTCGACCTGCTCGGGCACCGACGGCACCAGGACCTGCTTCGGTACGCCGAGCGCCGGCTCGTCGCCGTACAGCTGCTCGAGGATGCGGGCCACCAGTCCGCCGGCCGTGAGGTCCTCGACCTTGTCGACGATGAAGCCCTTGCGGCCCACGACCCGGCCCTTGCGGACGTAGAACACCTGCACCGCCGCTTCGAGCTCGTCCTCGGCCAGACCGACGACGTCGAGGTCCTCACTCCGGTCGGCCACCATCTGCTGGCGCTCGATGGCCTTGCGCACGGCCGTGAGCCGGTCACGGACACGGGCCGCCCGCTCGTACTCGAGCTCGTCGGCGGCGTCCTTCATCTCCCGCTCGAGCCGGCGCACGATGGTGTCGGTCTCGCCGTCGAGGAACGACAGCAGCTCCCCCACCAGCAGCCGGTACCGCTCCGGCTCGATCTCGCCGACGCACGGGCCCGAGCACTTCTCGATGTGGAACAGGAGGCACGGCCGGCCTAGGCGGTGGTGCTGGTTGAACTTCTGGGGCGAGCACGTCCGGATCGGGAACGTCCGCAGCAGGAGGTCGAGGGTGTCGCGGATGGCGTAGGCGTGCCCGTACGGGCCGAAGTAGCGGACGCCCTTGCGCTTCCGGCCCCGCATCACCATCGCCCGGGGCCACTCCTCGTCGAGGGTGACGGCGAGGAACGGGTAGCTCTTGTCGTCTCGGAGCCGGACGTTGAAGCGGGGCTTGTGCTGCTTGATGAGGCTGTTCTCGAGCAGCAGGGCCTCGACCTCGTTGCGGACCTGGATCCACTCCACGGTGTCGGCCGTCGCGACCATCTGCGCCGTGCGGGGGTGGAGGCCCGACGGATCGGCGAAGTAGTTGGAGAGGCGCTGGCGCAGGCTCGCGGCCTTGCCGACATAGATCACCCGGCCCTCGGCGTCCTTGAACTGGTACGAGCCGGGGGCGTCCGGGATCGTTCCAGCCGGCGGGCGCTGCACCACGAAGGTGATGGTACGGGCCGGATGGCCGTATCATGACGGGCGGCGCCCCTGGCATCGGCGTCCATATCACGGCCCTGGGGACGCCATCCCCGTGGAGCAGGCCAGGCTGCCTCCACCGTCCGCACCGGGGCACCCTCCCAAGGAGGACCACAACCCATGCTGCGCTTGCAGACCCCGCTCGCCGAGCGGTACGTCGACGCCTCCGAGGACGAGCTGGCCGAGCGGATCGCCGCCGCCAAGGCCGCCCTCGGCTCCCGCGTCTTCGTGCTCGGCCACCACTACCAGCGCGACGAAGTGATGCAGTGGGCCGACGCCCGCGGCGACTCCTTCCGGCTGTCGGTCATCGCCAAGGAGCATCCGGAAGCCGAGTACATCGTGTTCTGCGGCGTCCACTTCATGGCCGAGTCGGCCGATGTCCTCACGGGGCCGGAGCAGAAGGTCGTCCTGCCCGACCTCAACGCCGGCTGCTCGATGGCCGACATGGCCGACCTCGACTCGGTGGAAGAGGCCTGGGACGCCCTCGCCGACGTGATCGAGGTCGACCGGCTGGTGCCGATCACGTACATGAACTCCTCGGCTGCGCTCAAGGCCTTCGTCGGCCGTCACGGCGGCGCCGTCTGCACGTCGTCGAACGCCCGTGCCGTGCTCGAGTGGGCGTTCCGTCCGACGTCCGACGGCGGCGCCGGGGGCACCCGCGTCCTCTTCTTCCCCGACCAGCACCTCGGCCGCAACACGGGTGTGGCCATGGGCTACTCCCTCGACGACATGCGGGTGTGGAACCCGCGCCTCGACCTCGGCGGCCTCACCGAGACGGAGGTGAAGGGAGCCACCTTCCTCCTGTGGAAGGGCCACTGCTCCGTCCACCAGCGGTTCCGGCCCGAGCACATCGAGGCCTTCCGGGCCGAGCACCCTGCCGGCCTCGTCGTGGTCCATCCCGAGTGCGCCCACGACGTGTGCGCCCTCGCCGATCAGGTCGGCTCCACCGACTACATCATCCGCGCCGTGCAGGCCGCGCCCGACGGCGCGGTGATCGGCGTCGGCACCGAGATCCACCTCGTGCAGCGGCTGGCGGCGGAGACGCCGGGCAAGACGATCGTGTCGCTCGACCCGCTCATCTGCCCGTGCTCCACGATGTTCCGCATCGACGCCGCCCACCTTTGCTGGACGCTGGAGCACCTCGTGGAGGGCGACGTCGTGAACCGCATCACTGTCGACCCCGACACCGCCGAGGGGGCGCGCGTCGCCCTCGACCGGATGCTCACGATCACCTAGCGCGACAGCACGGGCCTGAGGAACCGGCCGGTGTGGCTGGCCGGCACCGCGGCCACCTGCTCGGGCGAACCCTCCGCGACGACGGTGCCGCCTCCCGACCCGCCTTCAGGCCCGAGGTCGATCACCCAGTCGGCCGTCTTGATGACGTCGAGGTTGTGCTCGATGACGAGCACCGTATTGCCCTGATCGACGAGCCGGGACAGGACGGTGAGGAGCCGGCGCACGTCCTCGAAGTGGAGGCCGGTGGTGGGCTCGTCGAGCAAGTAGATGGTGTGACCGGTGGACCGCTTGGCCAACTCGGACGACAGCTTCACTCGCTGGGCCTCGCCACCCGACAGCGTGGTGGCCGGCTGGCCGAGCCGGACGTAGCCGAGCCCGACGTCGACCAGTGTCTGCATGTGGCGGGCGATCACGGGCTGGTTGGCGAAGAAGTCGAGCGCCTCCTCGCACGGCATGTCGAGCACCTCGGCGATGTTCTTGCCCTTGAACTCGATGTCGAGGGTGTCGCGGTTGTAGCGCGCCCCCTTGCACACCTCGCACGGCACGTAGACGTCGGGCAGGAAGTGCATCTCGATCTTGATGGTGCCGTCGCCGGCGCACGCCTCACAGCGCCCGCCGCTCACGTTGAACGAGAACCGCCCCGGGAGGTAGCCGCGCACCTTCGCCTCCTGGGTGGAGGCGAACAGCTTCCGGATGTGGTCGAACACGCCGGTGTACGTGGCGGGGTTGGAGCGGGGCGTGCGACCGATGGGCGACTGATCGATGTCGATGACCTTGTCGAGCAGTTCGATGCCCTCGACGGTGCGATGGCGGCCGGGCGCCATCTTCGACTTGTAGATCTTCTGCATCAGCGCGGGCAAGAGGATGTCCTGCACGAGTGACGACTTCCCCGAGCCCGACACGCCGGTGACACACACGAACGTGCCGAGCGGGATGCTCACGTCGATGTCGCGCAAGTTGTGCTCGCGCGCGCCGCGGATCGTGAGCCAGTGGTCGCCGGGGATGCGGCGCTGCTTCGGCACCGGGATCGACCGTTTGCCCGTCAGGTACTGGCCGGTGATCGACTGCTTGTTCTTCAGCAGGCCCGGCACCGGACCCGAGTAGACGACCTCACCGCCGTGCTCGCCGGCGCCGGGTCCGATGTCGACGACCCAGTCGGCGACGCGGATCGTGTCCTCGTCGTGCTCGACCACGAGCACGGTGTTGCCGAGGTCGCGCAGGCGGACGAGCGTCTCGATGAGGCGGTGGTTGTCGCGCTGGTGGAGGCCGATCGACGGCTCGTCGAGCACGTAGAGAACGCCCACGAGGCCCGAGCCGATCTGCGACGCCAGCCGGATGCGCTGCGCCTCGCCGCCGGCCAGCGTGGCCGCCGACCGCGACAGCGTCAGGTAGTCGAGCCCGACGTCGAGCAGGAAGCTCATGCGGGCGTTGATCTCTTTGATGACGCGCTCGGCGATGATCTTCTCGCGCTCGTTGAGCTCGAGGCCGGCGAGGAACTTGGCCGACTCGCCGATCGACAGGTCGGACACTTCGGCGATGCTCCGGTCGCCGATGGTGACGGCGAGCGTGGCCGGGCGGAGTCGGGCGCCGCCGCACGTCGGGCACGGCACCTCCCGCATGTAGCCCTCGATCTGCTCGCGGCTCCAGTCGGACTCGGCGTCGCCGTGGCGGCGCTGGAGGAACGGGATGATGCCTTCGTACGTGGTGGAGTACTGGCGCTGGCGGCCGTAACGGTTCTTGTACTTGACGGTCACCTGGCCCTTGGTGCCGTACAGGAGCACGTTCTGCTGGGCCTTGGTGAGCTTGGCCCACGGCTTGCCCATGTCGATGCCGTTGGCGTCGGCCACCGCCTCGAGCATCCGGGTGAAGTACTGCGTGCGGGCCGTGCTCCACGGCGCGATGGCGCCCTCGGCGATCGACAGGTCGGGGTTGGGCACGACCAGGTCGGGGTCGACCTCGAACTTGGTGCCCAACCCGTCGCACGCCTCGCACGCGCCGTACGGGGAGTTGAACGAGAAGTTCCGGGGCGCCAGCTCCTCGTACGACTCGTGGCCGACGGGGCAGGCGAGGTGCTGGCTGAAGGTGAGGGTCTCGGCGGGCGTGGAGTCGCCCTCGCGGGGGACGAGCTCGATCTCGACGACGCCCTCGGCCAGCCGCAGCGCCGTCTCCACCGAGTCGGTGAGGCGGCGCTGGATGCCGTCCCGCTTCACGAGCCGGTCGACGACGATCTCGATCGTGTGCTGCTCGTAGCGGGCGAGCCGCTCCCCCGACTTCAGGAAGTCGGCGATGTCCTGGGTATCGCCGTCGATCCGGGCCCGGACGTAGCCCTCGGCCTGGAGGTCTTCGAGGAGCGTCTCGTACTCGCCCTTGCGACCGCGCACGACCGGCGCCAGGACCTGGAAGCGGGTGCCCTCGGGCAGCTGCGCCAGGCGGTCGACG
>DASXAI010000822.1:0-15566 GCA_036406775.1 Acidimicrobiales bacterium | reverse complement strand
TGTCGATCAGGAACATCTTGCCGGGCTGCAATCTGCCCTTCGCGACGATCTGGGCCGACGGCACGTCGAGCACGCCGCTCTCACTGGCCAGGATCACCCGGTCGTCGATGGTGCGCCACCACCGCCCCGGGCGTAACCCGTTGCGGTCCAGCACTGCTCCGACGAGGGTGCCGTCGGTGAAGGTGACGCAGGCGGGGCCGTCCCAGGGCTCCATCATCGTGGAGTGGTACTGGTAGAAGGCCCGCCGGGCCGGGTCCATGGAGTCCTTGGACTCGGGGCTCTCCCAGGCCTCGGGAACCATCATCAGCACCGAGTGCGGCAGCGAGCGACCGCCCAGGTGGAGCAGCTCCAGCACCTCGTCGAAGCTGGCCGTGTCCGACGCGCCGGGCGTGCAGATCGGGAAGATGCGCTCGATGTCGCCGGGGATGAGGTCCGAGGTGAGCAGCGCCTCCCGGGCCCGCATCCAGTTGCGGTTGCCCTGCACGGTGTTGATCTCGCCGTTGTGGGCCAGGTACCGGTACGGGTGGGCCAGCGGCCACGACGGGAAGGTGTTGGTCGAGAAGCGGCTGTGCACCAGGGCCAGCGCCGAGGCGAAGCGCTCGTCGGCCAGGTCGGGGAAGAACGTGCCGAGCTGGCTGGTGGTGAGCATGCCCTTGTAGATCAGGGTGCGGCTCGAGAGCGACGCGAAGTACACGAGGCGGTCACCGTCGCCATCCCCCACGTCGCGCTCGACCCGCTTGCGGGCGCAGTACACCTTGCGGTCGAGCTCGACGCCCGTGGCGCCGGCCGGGTCGTCGACGAACAGCTGCCGGAACACGGGCATCACGGCCAGGGCCGACGGACCGACGCCCTCTGGCACCACGGGGACGTCCCGCCAGCCGAGCAGGCGGAGGCCCTCGTCGACCACGATGGCCTCGACAGCCGCCTCCGCCTTGCGGCGGGCCTCGTCGTCGACGGGGAGGAACGCCAGTCCGACCGCGTAGGAGCCGGCCGGCGGGAGCGGGAAGCCGGCGACGCCTCGGAGAAGGGCGTCGGGCACCTGCACGGTGATGCCGGCGCCGTCGCCCGTGTTCACCTCGGCACCCTGGGCGCCGCGGTGTTCGAGGTTGCAGACCGCGCCGAGGCCCAGCTCGACGATCCGGTGGCTGGCGCGACCCTTCACGTCCACGACGAACGAGACGCCGCAGGCGTCGTGCTCGAAGCGGGGGTCGTACAAGCCGCGGGCGGCGGGCTGCTGTTGCATCATCTCCTCAGCCACTCGAATGGGCGGATGGCAGGGGACGGCACTGGCCCGACTGCAGTGCAACCAGCGTAGTCGAGAGGCTTCCGGACCCGTCGCCATTACCTCGCCGACGTTCTCGGCGTCCGTCGCGTCGAATTCGAGGCTCTCCGACGCCGAGAAGCCGAGCGACGCCGAGATCTGCGCGGCGGGCGCGGCTCGGATCAGCGGATCAGCCGCTCAGTGGCCGAGCGGTCCCGAGGTGTCGGGGCTGACGGGCCCGTTGATGCCGCCCGCGAACGGCTTGGCGGTGGTGGAGGTGGAACTGGGGGGCGGGCCGGGCTTGTCGCCCGACGACCCGCTCGAGCACCCGGCGGCGAGGAGGAGCGCGGTGATGGCGGCGCCAATGGCGACGGCGCCGACGGACTGCACTGCAGGGCGGGGGGTCCCGGGGGCAGAGGCTCCTGCCGGAGCCCCCCGGTCCAGCTCGGCTGGCCGATCGGCAGTGTCTCTTGGTGCCACCCGAAGGGTGGCTGCGACAAGATTCGAGCGGAAAGGTTCCCTTTGCGCTCGACAACTAATCCGTGAAGTTCGGCGCACGCTTCTCGAAGTAGGCGGTGACCGCTTCGACCTGGTTGGGCGTCCCGATGAGGCCCCTGATCGTGCGCTCCTCCTCCTTGAACCCCTTCTCGAGACTCACGGTGCCCGCCAGGTTCAGCAGGGTCTTGGCGCCCCGGACCGCCTGCGGCGACTTGCCGGCGATCTCGTGCGCCAGCACCAAGGCGTCGTCGAGCGGCGCGTCGCTGACCCGGGTGGCCAGGCCGATGCGCACGGCCTCGTCCCCCTCCACCATGCGGCCGGTGAACGTGAGCTCCTTGGCGACGTCGAGGCCGACGACCCGGGGCATGAGCTGGGTGCCGGTCATGTCGGGCGACAGGCCCCACCGCACCTCGAGCACGCTCATCTTCACGTCGGGAGCGACGATCCGGATGTCGCACGCCATGGCGATCTGGAAGCCGCCGCCCAGGCACGCCCCGTGGACGGCGGCGATCACCGGCGCCGGCATCTCGAACCACACGTAGGCGGCTTGCTGGCCGCGGTTCGCGATCCCGCCTTCCCGCTTCGTCAAGTCGGCGACACCGGTGCGCTTCGAGCTGTCGGCCATCTGCTGGAACGAGCCGAAGTCGAGGCCGGCGCAGAAGCCGCGTCCCTCGCCCGACAGGACGACAGCCCGCACGCTCGGGTCCTTCTTCAGGGCGTCGCCCGTCTCGACGAGGGCCTCGAACATGGCCGGGTCGAGAGCGTTGATCTTGTCGGGTCGGTTGAGGCGAACGTCAGCGACGCCCCCGTCGACCTTGCACGTCACGCGATCGGACATGGGGCCAGTCTGGCACGCATGCCATAGTCGTCCCCCATGAACCTCCAGCTGTCGGCGGACGACGTCCTCACCACGACCCGAGCGGTGCGCAAGCGGCTCGACCTCGACCGGCCGGTCCCGCGAGAGGTGCTGCTCGACTGCCTGCAGATCGCGGTCCAGGCGCCGACGGGCTCGAACCGCCAGGGCTGGCATTGGCTCTTCGTGGAGGACGCGGCCAAGAAGGAGATCATCGCCGAGCACTACCGGACCGTGTGGGAGGGCTACGCCAAGACGCGGATCTCCGAGTTCCCCGACGACGACCCGCGGACGCAGCAGCGGCCCGGTGTCATGTCGTCGGCGCAGTATCTCGCCGACAACTTCCATCGAGTGCCGGTGATGATGATCCCGCTGATCGAAGGCCGCCTCGACGGCGGGCCCGCCATCGCCCAGGCGAGCAGCTGGGGGTCGATCCTGCCGGCGGTGTGGAGCTTCATGCTGGCGCTGCGAGAGCGCGGGCTCGGGTCGGCGTGGACCACGCTGCACCTCGCCTACGAGAAGGACGTGGCCGAGGTGCTCGGGATTCCGTACGACGACTTCACGCAGGCCGGCCTGTTCCCGATCGCCTACACCAAGGGCACCGACTTCAAGCCGGCGGCCCGGTTGGCCCTCGACGGCATCGTCCACTTCGACTCCTGGTGATCCCGCAGGACGGCTTCGCCTACCGGTTCGACTGGGGTGCCGACGGGCTGGCGGCCCTGGCGCCGGCGGCCGCCGTCCTCGTGCTGGTGGACGTGTTGCGGTTCAGCACCGCGGTGTCGGTCGCCGTGGAGCGGGGTGTCAGCGTGGTACCCGGTCGATGGGAGGGCGCGACGCGGCCGTGGACGCTGTCGCCGCGCTGGATCCGGGAGCACCCGGGCGGGTCGCGCCTGGAGCTGACCTCGGCCAACGGGGCGGTGCTGGCCGAAGCGGCGGTGCGGGCCGGGGCCCGCGTCGTGCTGACGGCATGCTTCCGCAACGCCTCGGCCGTGGCCCGAGCGGCAGCGCGGCTCGCCGCAGGAGGACCGATCGCCGTCGTGGCCGCCGGCGAGGAGGGGAGGCCCGCGGTCGAGGACCTGCTGGGCGCGGGCGCCGTGCTCGCCGCGCTGGACCCGTCGGCGGCGGTGAGCGCGCCGGCGTGTTCTCCCGATGCCGCCGCCGCCCGGGCCGCGTTCGTGGCCGCCCGGCCGCGCCTGGCCGAGGTGGTGGCCGGCTGCGACTCGGCCCGCGAGCTCGCGGCGCGCGCCTTCGGCGACGACGTCACGGACGCCGCCGCCCTCGACGTCAGCACCGCCGTCCCCATCCTCCGGGACGGCGCCTTCGTCGCCCTCTGATTCGGGGCGGGCGGGCTACTCGACGAGGCGGAGGCCGGACGGGGCGATGCTGCGCTCGGCCTGCGGGAGGTCGACGACGAACTCGGTGCGGTGCGCGGGGAAGACGTGCTCGCTCAGGAGGACGGGCCGGCCGTCGGGATCGGTGGTGATGCGCTCGCAGCGCAGCACGGGCGCGCCCGTGGGGATGCCGAGCAGGCGGGCGTCGGCCGCCGACGCCGACGCCGCGCCGATCGTCTGGGTCGCCCCGCCCAGCGGCACCGGCAGCAGCTCGTAGAACGGTGAGCGCTCCACGTCGGCCCGCGACAGCCGGTCGCCCAGCTCGGCCGGGCACCACACTGTCACCCGGGCGAACGGCTCGCCGTCGGCCAGGTTGAGGCGCCGCACCCGCAGCACCTGGTCGACGCCGAGCACCCGCTTCGTCCGCGGCTCGGCCACCACGAAGGCGAACTCCAGGATGCGCCGCTCGGCGGTGATGCCCGACGCCGACAGCTGGTCCTCGATGGTGGAGAGCCGACCGAGACGCTGGCGCAACAGGTCCGACGCCACGAACCACCCGAAGCCCTGGCGGGCGTCGAGCAAGCCCTCGTCGCGCAGCACCTCCAACGCCCGCCGCACGGTCACCCGGCTGGCGCCGTACGACGCCGACAGGTCGGCCTCGCTGGGCAATACCCGGCCGGCGGCGAAGTGGCCCGCCTCGACCTGCCGCCGCAGGTCGTCGGCGATGGCCCGATAGCGGACGGTGCGGCCGGCGTCAGGGCGCGGGCGAGCCGGCATCGATGAGCTCCAAGCGGTTGCCGAAGGGGTCGTCGACGTGACACCGCACCGTGCCGGGCACCTCGTCGCTCCAGCGGACGTCGAGGTCGTGGGCCGCCACGAACCCACGGAGGTCCTCCACGACGAAGGCCGGATGGGCCTTGCGAGCCGGGAAGAACGGGTCCTCCACGCCGAGGTGCACGTGGACGGCCGTCGACTCGAACCAGCAGCCGCCGCGAACAGCCAGGAGCGGCGGCTTGGGCACGCGCGGCAGCCCGAGCACGCCGCTGTAGAACGCTTCGGCGACGGCCTCGCCGCCCGGCGGCATGGCCAGCTGGACGTGATCGATCCGTAGCAGCATCCGGGTACCTCCACCCGACGTCCGGCCTACGCTCGGCACGGTACGCCGGTTGTCCACTTGTATCAAGCCTGTCTACAATAGGGCCGCAACGCGACGACGAGGAGCCGCCCCATGGCCGTGGAAGCCAGCACGCCGATCGAGCTCGTGCAGCAGGTGTATTCCTCCCTCCCGGAACGGGTCGCCGTCGGCCGTCGCCGCCTCGGCCGCGGCCTGACGCTCGCCGAGAAGATCCTCATCAACCACCGCGACGACCCCGAGAGCCAGGCGCTCGAGCGCGGCCGCAGCTACGCCGACTTCCACCCCGACCGCGTCGCCATGCAGGACGCCACGGCCCAGATGGCCCTGCTCCAGTTCATGACGGCCGGCCTGCCCGAGGTCGCGGTCCCGTCCACCGTGCACTGCGACCACCTCATCCAGGCCAAGGCGGGCGCCGACATCGACCTCCACTTCGCCCTCGACGTCAACAGCGAGGTCTACGACTTCCTGAGCAGCGTCTCGGCCAAGTACGGCCTCGGCTTCTGGAAGCCCGGCAGCGGCATCATCCACCAGGTCGTGTTGGAGAACTACGCCTTCCCCGGCGGGATGATGATCGGCACCGACAGCCACACCCCGAACGCGGGCGGCCTCGGCATGGTGGCGATCGGCGTGGGCGGGGCCGACGCCGTCGACGTCATGACCGGCTTCCCGTTCAACGTGCGCTGGCCCAAGGTCATCGGCGTGCGCCTCACCGGATCGCTGAACGGCTGGGCCGCGCCGAAGGACGTCATCCTCAAGGTGGCCGAGGTGCTCACCGTCTCCGGCGGCACGGGCGCCATCGTGGAGTACCACGGCCCTGGGGCCGACACCATCTCGGCCACGGGCAAGGCCACGATCTGCAACATGGGGGCCGAGATCGGTGCCACGTGCTCGATCTTCCCGTTCGACGACAACATGGCGGCCTACCTGAAGGCGACGGGTCGGGAGGCCATCGCCGACGCCGCCACTGTCGTCGCTGCGCACCTCCGCCCGGACGACGACGCCGCCTACGACCGCCTCATCGAGATCGACCTCGACGAGTTGCAGCCCCTCATCAACGGCCCCGACACGCCCGATCTCGCCCACAAGGTGAGCGAGGTCGGCCAGTGGGCGCGCCAGCACGACGTGCCGGTCGATATTTCCTCGGCGCTCATCGGCTCGTGCACGAACTCGTCGTACGAAGACATCACGCGGGCCGCGTCCGTCGCCCGCCATGCCTCGGCCAAGGGGCTCACGGCCCGCACCCAGTTCCTCATCACGCCCGGTTCCGAGCAAGTGCGGGCCACGATCGAGCGCGACGGCCTGCTCGCCGACCTCGAGGCCATCGGCGGACGCGTGCTGGCCAATGCGTGCGGGCCGTGCATCGGCCAGTGGGACCGCACCGACCTCGACCCGTCGAAGGTCAACACCATCGTCAACAGCTACAACCGCAACTTCCCGAAGCGGAACGACGGCAGCGCCAACACCAAGGCCTTCGTGACGTCGCCCGACATGGTGATCGCCTACGCGCTCTCGGGCACGCTCGACTTCAACCCGCTCACCGACGAGCTCACCAATGCGTCGGGTGAGAAGGTGCGGCTCGAACCGCCGGTGGGCGAGATCCTGCCCGAGAAGGGGTTCGACCCCGGTGAAAGCGGCTTCGTGGCGCCGCCCGAGGACACGTCGGGCGTCTCGGTGGTGGTCTCGCCGACGTCGGACCGCCTGCAGTTGCTTGACCCGTTCCCGGCGTGGGACGGCCACGACTACGCCGACCTGCCGGTGCTGATGAAGGCGCAAGGAAAGTGCACCACCGACCACATCTCGGCCGCCGGCAAGTGGCTCAAGTACCGCGGCCACCTCGAGAACATCTCGGGCAACTTGTTCCTCGGCGTCGTGAACGCCTTCACCGGCGCCACCGGCGAGGGCAAGGACGTCACCGACGGCCAGACCCGCTCGTACCCGGACATCGCCAAGCGGTACGCCGAGGCCGGCATCCCCTGGTGTGCCGTGGGCGACGCCAACTATGGCGAGGGCTCGTCACGCGAGCACGCCGCCATGGAGCCGCGCTTCCGCAACGGCGTGGTGATCTTCGCCCGGTCGTTCGCCCGCATCCACGAGACGAACTTGAAGAAGCAGGGCCTCCTGCCGCTGACGTTCGCCGACCCGTCCACGTACGACCAGATCGGCGAGGACGACCGCGTGTCCGTCGTCGGGCTCGCCGATCTCGCGCCCGATCAGCCCGTGCGGTGCCGCGTCACCAAGCCCGACGGCACCACGATCGACTTCGAGACGACGCACACGTTCAGTCCCGAACAGATCGAGTGGTTCCGCGCCGGCTCGGCGCTGAACATCATCCGGGCGCGCCAGGCCGGATGACTGCACGCGCCGGCGTGCTCGCCGGCGTGCTGGTGTTGACGGCGGCGGCGTGCAGCGGCTCGTCCTCGTCGACCATCGAGCCGCCCGCGACAACCGGGGCCACCGCCACGGCCGTGGCCACGACCGTCACGACGGCGCCGGCCCGGCCGCCGGCCATCGCCGATCTGCTGGGCCGGCGCGTGGTGTTGGCCCACGCGGGTGGGGACGACGACTATCCCCACTCGACGCCGTTCGCCTTCGGCGAGTCGGTGAAGGCGGGCGTCGACGTCCTCGACCTCGACGTGCGCCTCTCGGGCGACGGCGTGCTCATCGTGCACCACGACGACGACGTCGACCGCACGACCAACGGGACGGGTCCGGTGGCGTCGATGACGTACGCCCAGCTCCACGCCCTCGACAATGCGTACTGGTTCAACACCGTCTGCAACACCTGCAAGAACCGGCCTGAGTCCGACTACGTGTGGCGCGGCGTCCGCACCGGCGCCAAGCCGCCGCCGGCCGGCTCCACGCCCGACGACTTCGCCATCACGACGTTCCGCGACCTCGCCACCCACTTCCCCACCATGCCCCTCAACATCGAGCTCAAGGGCCAGGACACGGCGGCCGCCACCGAGCTGGCCAAGGAACTGCGGGAGCTGGGCCGGCTCGACAGCACGGTGGTCACGTCCTTCGACGACGACCTCATCACCGCGTTCCACGCCCTGGCGCCCGAGGTCGCCCTGTCGCCCGGGCTGAACACCACCACGGCGTGGGTGCTCTCGGGAACGCCGCTCCCGGACGGCATGCGCATCCTGCAGATCCCGCCCGAGTACAACGGCGTCACCGTCCTGACGCCGGACCTCGTGGCCAGGGCCAAGGCGGCCGGGTACCTGCTGTGGGTGTGGCCCAACGGCGGCGCCTTCGAGAACGCCGACGGGTACGCCCGCCTGTTCGCCATGGGCGTCGACGGTGTCAACGCGTCGAAGCCGGCGGCCGGTGTGGCCGCGAAGTTGAACGGCTGACCGCCCGTACGGGCGTCCACCGGTTCAAGTTCCCGATCGCCCATCGGCGCGACGCGTCGATAGCCTGGGTGCACAGAAAGGAAGGTGGGCACCATGCCCGGCTCGCTGCGCATCGGCCGGATCCTCGGGATCCCTGTGGCGATCCACTGGAGCCTGCTCGCCATCGGAGCCTTGCTGTCGTTCGACCTGGCCACGACGGCGCTGCCCCACGCCCATCCTGGTCACGCCGACTGGGTCTACTGGGCCGTCGGCGCCGTCACCGCCATCGTGTTCTTCGCCGCCGTCCTCGCCCACGAGGTCGGGCACGCCGCCGTGGCCCGCCGGTACGGCGTCGGCGTGGAGGGCATCGACCTGTGGCTGCTCGGCGGGATGGCGCGCCTCAGCGACGAGGCGCCCTCGCCCAAGGCGGAGTGGCGCATCGCCGCCGCCGGGCCGCTGGTGAGCATCGCCTGCACCGTCTTCTTCATCGGCGCCGCCATCGGCCTCAACGTGCTCGGCGACCCCGGACTCTTCTCCGCCGCCCTGGCGTGGCTCGGCGTCGTCAACGGCATCCTCGCCATCTTCAACCTGCTCCCTGCGGCCCCGCTCGACGGCGGTCGTATCCTCGCCGCCATTCTCTGGAAGCGGCGCGGCGACCGGCTGCGCGCCGCCGAGACGGCGTCACAGGCGGGCCAGTTCCTCGGCTGGCTGTTGATCGCCTGGGGCCTGGTCGGCTTCGTCTACGGCACCGGGAACCTGTTCACCGCCTTCATCGGCTGGTTCCTCCTGACGGCCGCTCGCCAGGACGCCTTCGCCGCTCGGGCCCGCGCCGCCCTGGCCGGCGTAGCTGTGCGGGACGCGGCGTGGTTCGGCATCGCCCGCGCCCCCGCCGCCACCGACGCCGCCACCATGCTGTGGGAGCGGGCCCGGATGGGCGACGTCGGGCTCGTCGCGGTGGAGCGGCCCGACCACTCGGTGCAAGGCATCGTCAGCGAGCGCCAGCTCTGGCGGGTACCCGACGGCGTCATGGGCGTCACGCCGCTGGCCAAGATCGCCACGCCGATCGACCGCTTCGGGAAGGCGACGCCGGACGAGCCGCTGGTGCGCGCGCTCACCCGGCTGCATCCGCTGAACCCGCTGCTCACGGTATGGGACGACAGCCGGCTCGTCGGTGTGGTCACGCCGCAGGCCATCCAGCGCCACGTGAGCGGCGACGAGGCGCCCGGCGTGCCGATCACCCAGCCGTAGCGGCGTCGGCGTTCTCGGGCTTGCGGCCCGGCGGATAGGTCCGCGCCAACTCCTCCGGCGTGGGCTCGCGGGGCTCGCGGGCCTCCGGCGGCAGCAGTTCGACGATCGCCTCCATGATCCGGTCGGTGTCGCGCTGGAGGCTGCGGTACTTCAGGTCGACGGGCGGGCCGACGCGGATGGTCACCGTCGGCGGGTGGAGGACGGTGGTCACGTCGGGCAGGCGCGAGGACCGCGGCCACACCTTCTCGGTGCCCCACAGGCCGAGGGGGATCACCGGCGCGTTGGTGAGCTGGGCCAGACGGGCCGCGCCCCAGCGGCCCTTGAGCACCGGGTCGAAGAAGTCTCGGCCCCGCGGGATCGTGCCCTGCGGCATGATGGCCACCGCCTGGCCCGCCTCGAGGGCGACAGCCGCCTCCTTCAGCGGCTCGTCGGATCCGGTGCCGCGGTCGACCCGGATGCCGCCGAAGGCCCGGGCGAGGGACCCGACGATCGGCGCATCGAAGACCTCCTTCTTGCCGAGGAAGCGCACGGTGCGGCCGGCCTTCGCCAGCGCGACGGCTACTGCGCACGGATCGAAGTACGACCGGTGGTTGCCGCACAAGATGGCGGCGCCCATCGAGGGGATGTGCTCGGTGCCCGCCACGTCGAACCTGGCCAACGGGATCAGCTCGGGCCGGGCGAACGCCAGCGCCACCTGCTGAGGCTCGAGGCCGATGATGGGCAGCTTCGGCACACCGGGCGGGACGTCGAGGTGGATGATCGGCCACCGCCGGGCCATCGCCAGGAACACCAGGCGGGGGTCGGGATTCACAACGACCGGATGCCCGACGGCGGACAGCAACGGGGTGTCGTAGACGCTGTCGGAGTAGAACCAGCTCTCGCTCAGGTCGACCTCGTGGTCGTGGGCCCACTGGCGCACGGCCGCCAGCTTCCCGGCCGCCCACACGAAGTTCCCGTCGAGGGTGCCGGTGTAGCTGCCGGCGTCGTCGACGCCGTAGCGGGTGGCGACGACGTCGTCGAAGCCCAGGGCGTCGGCGAGCGGCTTCACGAGGTCGTAGGGCGTGGTGGTGGCCAGCACCAGGCGCCGGCCGCCGGCGCGGTGTTCGGCAAAGAGCGGCGCCGCGAACGGCTGGATCATGCCGACGAGGACGGCGGCGGCGTCCTCGGCCGCGGCCTGCACCGCGGCTCGGGACCGGCCTCGCGCCAAGGAGGCGGCCTGGCGCGCCAACGCCATGCCCGGCAGCGTCTCGCCGATGGTGTTGAAGACGCCGTAGACAAACCGCTCACCCGGGATCGACCGGGAGACGAGCCCCGCCGTCCGCATGGCCTCGCTGAGCACAGGGCCGCTCGCCCCCGACAGGAGCGTGCGGTCGAGATCGAAGAACGCAGCCCCTTCGGCCATCGGCGGAACGTTACGACGACTCGGCGGGCAGCAGGACGTGGACGCCGCGCTGGAGTGGCCCCTTGGTCCGGACCACGTCCCGGAGCACGTCGGCCACGGCCCGGGCCGGCGCCGACGGGACAGCGCGGCGCCGGCGCGCCAGCCCCACCTGCCGGGGCGCCAGGCCGCGTACCGGCACCCGGACCCAGTTCCCGGTGAGCCAGCTCGGCAGGGCGGTGGCCGGCACGATGGTGGCCCCGAAGCCGTCGAGGGCCAACGACGTGAGCAGGCGGACCCCGTCGATCTCGGCCAGCGGCGCCAGCTCGATGCCCTCGCGGGATGCCTCGGCGTCGATTTCCTGGCGCAGGCTCGTGCCCGGCGCCGGCAGGAGGAGGCGGTGCTCGGCCAGCTCGGCCAGGGCCACTTCGGGTCGTTCCGCCAGCGGGTGCGTCGCCGTCACGAGCAGGAGCATCTCCTCCTCGAAGATCGGCTCGACGACCACCTCGGGCTCGTCGATGGGCAGGTTCACGACCGCCGCGTCGAGCTGCCCGGCCACCAGCTGGGGCAGCAGCGTGGTGGTGGGCGATTCCACGACGATGGCCCGCACGAGGGGGTGGGCGGCCCGCAGCGCCGTGAGGACTTGGGGCACCAGCCATCGGGCGGTGGTGCTGATGACGCCGATGCGGGCTTCGCCGGCGACCTCCTTGCCCCGGGAGGCGAGGTCGGCGTAGATGGCGTCGAGCTCCTGCTGGATGGCGCGGGCGCGCGCCGCCACGAGCTCACCTTCCTCGGTGAGGCGGCCTCTTGACCGGTCCACCAGGGTGGCGCCGACCTCCTGCTCGAGCCGGGCGATGTGGGCCGAGACGTTCGATTGCACCGTGAACAGCGCTTTTGCCGCCGCCGAGAAGGACCCGTGGTCCGCGATGGCGACCAACGCCGCGAGTTGACGGAGGTCCATCGGTGCGAGCGATAGTACCTATCGGAACGGGCTGGTTGAAAGATCCTCCGAACTCGTGCATACTTTCACTAACAGATCGATGCGGGAGCACCCCCCATGCCCCGCTTCGACGAGAGCCACCAGGCGGGTCCCCCACTCGTCCGGCTCCAGGTTGAGAGGCCCCGCTTCCCCCAAGCGGGGCCTTTCCCGATTTTATGTCTCGGAGGGGGAAGGAAACCTTCCCCCTCCGAACCACCCCCATGGATGCCGCCTCCGGCGGCGTGCGGCGAGCGCCGGCCAAGTCGGACGCTCGCGAGTCAGGACACTGGCGCCGGTTCCCGCCCCGTCCCCTTCCGTCGGCAATTCGCGCTGGTTTCGCGCCGATCCGCCGACAGGTTGCTCTGTACAAGTGGTAGCGGGGCGGCGTGAGGGTCGTACGCTCACCTTGTGGCGTTGGCGTTGCGGGCTCGGGCTCCCGGCGCCGTCAGCGCGCGGACCCAGGTGCTCGGCGGGCGCGACGTGGTGCTGGTCGACGTCGAGGCCGAGATCCACCGGGGCGCTCTGTCGTCGACGGCGTGCGAGACGCTGACCCAGGCCGCCCGCACGGCCCAGGAGGAACGGCTCCCGCTGCTCGGCTACATCAGCTCGTCGGGCGCCGACATCGTGGAGGGGATGGCCGCCCTGCACGGGTGGGGCCAGGCGGCCCGGGCCATCGCCGACTGCTCGGGCGTCGTGCCGGTGATCCTCGCCGTCATCGGCCCGGCCGTCTCCGGTCCGGCCCTGTTACTCGGCCTGGCCGACCACGTCGTGATGACCGAGGACGCCTACGCCTTCGTGAGCGGCCCCACGATGGTGGCCGAGTTCACGGGCGTGGTGCTCGACGCCGACGAGCTCGGCGGGGCGTCGTCGCACGCCCGCTTCAGCGGAGCGGCGTCGATCGTGGTGCCCGATCACGACGCCGCCACCGACGCCATGGCCGCTCTGCTGGCCTACCTCCCGTCGCACAACGACGAGGAGCCGCCGGAATGGCCCACCGCCGACCCCGTCGACCGACTGATCCCCGAGCTGCGAGACGTCCTGCCCGCCAGCCCCACCGGCAGCTACGACGTGCGCGCCGTCATCCGGGCCATCGTCGACGACGGCGAGCTGCTCGAGCTCCGCGGCCGGTGGGCCCCGAACCTCGTCACGGCCTTGGCCGCCGTCGGCGGCCGCCCCGTCGGCATCGTGGCCAACCAGCCCCTCGCTCTGGCCGGCACCCTCGACATCCCGGCCAGCCAGAAAGGCGCCCGCTTCGTCGCCTTCTGCGACGCCTTCAACTTGCCTGTCATCACACTGGTCGACACGCCCGGCTTCTATCCGGGTAAGGACCTCGAGTGGCGCGGGATGATCCGCCATGGCGCCCAGTTGGTGTTCGCCTACGGCCGGGCCAGCGTGCCGAGGATCGGCGTAGTGCTCCGCAAGAGCTACGGCGGCGCCTACATCGTGATGGACTCCAAGACGATGGGCAACGACCTCTGCGTGGCGTGGCCCGGCGCCGAACTGGCTGTCATGGGCGCGGGCCAGGCCGCTGCCGTCCTGATGCGCCGGGCGTCCGACGAGGAGGCGGCGGCGTTCCAGGCTGACTACACCGAGCGCCTGCTCAACCCTTATGTGGCCGCCGACCGCGGCTACGTCGACGCCGTCATCGATCCCGCCGAGACCCGCAGCGTGGTGGCCCGCGCCCTCGCCGCGCTCGAGTCGAAGCGCGAGCGCATCCAGCCCCGCAAGCACGACAACACACCCCTGTGAACACCATCGACGTCCGCGGTGCGTGCCCGCACGACTGCCCGGACACGTGCGCATGGATCGCCAGCGTCACCGACGGCGTCGTCACCAAAGTGCGAGGCGATCGAGACCATCCCGTGACCGCCGGCCATCTCTGCATCAAGACCCAGAAGTACGAGGAGCGCGTCTACCACCCCGACCGCATCGTCACGCCACTCTTGCGCACGGGACCGAAGGGGACGTACGCGTTCCGCGAGGCGACGTGGCCCGAGGCGCTCGCCGCGGCGCGCGCCGGCCTCGAACGGGTCATCGAGACGCGGGGACCGAGCGCCATCCTGCCGTTCAGCTACATGGGCACCCAGGGCGTGCTGCAGGGCGCCTCGATGGACCGCCGGTTCGCCCACGCCCTCGGCACTGCCGACCTCGGTCGCACGATCTGCCTGGCCGCCGGCGCGTGGGCGTGGAGCATGACGTACCCGGCGGCGTGGCCGGCCACCGACATCGAGGACGTCCCGCACGCCGAGTTGGTGGTGGCGTGGGGCGCCAACATGGTGTCGACCCACCTGCACCTGTGGCCGTTCCTGCTGGAAGCCCGCAAGCGGGGCGCCACCATCGTCTGCGTCGACCCCGTGCGGACCAAGACGGCCCGGGCCGCCGACATCCACCTCCAGCTTCGGCCCGGCACCGACGGCGCCCTCGCCCTCGGCATGCTCCACGTGATCTTCGCCGAGGGTCTCGAGGACGCCGAGTTCCTCGAGTTGCGGACGGTCGGCGCCGACGACCTCCGGGCCCGGGCGGCGGAGTGGCCCGTCGAACGAGCGGCGGCCGCCACCGGACTGGCGCCCGAGGAAATCGCCGACGTCGCCCGCCGGTTTGCCGCCGCCCAACCGGCGTTCATCAAGCTGGGCCCCGGCGCCCAGCGCCACGCCCGCAGCGGCCAGGCGTTCCGGGCCGTGCTCGCGCTGCCCGCCGTCACGGGCGCCTGGCGCCACCTCGGGGGCGGGGCCCACGTCCATTCGGCCACCACCTTCCCGGACGCCGGCGCCGCCATGGAGCGGCCCGAGCTGCGCGCCGAGCGGGCCCGGGCCGTCAACATGGTGCAGCTGGGCCGGGCTCTCGCCGGCACCGTCGACGAGGACGGCCCCATCGACGCCCTCATCGTCTACAACTCGAACCCGGCCGTCATCTGCCCCGACTCCGCCGCCGTGCGCACCGGGCTGGCTCGCGACGATCTCTTCACCGTGGTCGCCGACCACGTGCCCACCGAGACCGTCGCCTTCGCCGACGTCGTCCTGCCGGCCACCACGCAGTTGGAGCACCTCGACGTGCTCTGGTCGTGGGGCCACCGGTACCTCACGATGAACTGGCCCGCCATCGCGCCGGTGGGCCAGGCCCGACCGAACACGGAGATCTTCCGCCTGCTGGCCGCCGAGCTCGGGCTCGACCATCCAGCGCTCCGGGACGACGACGAGACGCTGCTCGCGACGTACCTGGCCGCGTTCGACGACACCACCCGCGCGTCGTTGGCCGAGCAGGGCTGGGCCAAGGTGGCGCCCCGCGTCGATCCCGATTCGAAGGTGCGGCTGCGCAACGACGTCATGGCCCAGTTCGGCCTCGATCCGCTGCCCGACGCCGACGACGCCGATCCCGACGACGACCGCTTCCTCGTGGTGACGCCGAAGTCCCACCATTTCCTGAACTCCAGCTTCGTCGACCACGACCGCCTGCGGCACATGGCCGGCGCCCCGTCGGCGCAGCTCGCGGCGGTCGACGCCGTTCGCCTCGCCGTCTCCGACGGGAGCCTCGTACAGGTCGAGAGCGACTAC
>DASXAI010000821.1:0-3547 GCA_036406775.1 Acidimicrobiales bacterium | reverse complement strand
GCGCAACCTCGAAGACTTCCGCGCCGCCCTTCCCGACCTCGACGTCGACCGTGACGTCACCGGGTCGCCGTATGCCGTTCACCGCTTCGTCGTCGACGAACGCTTCGGTGGTCGTGACGGCCTGGCCAAGGCGCGCGCGGCGTTGGCCGAGCACGGCGTGAAGTTGTTCCTCGACTTCGTGCCCAACCATGTCGCGCCCGACCATCCGTGGACCGAGACGAATCCCGAGTACTTCGTGCCCGGCACCGATGGGGCTCGTTACGCCAACGGGCGCGATCCGTACTTCCCGCCGTGGGCCGACACGGTGCAGCTGAACGCCTTCTCGATGGCCCTGCGGCGCGCCGCCGTCGACACGCTGGTCGACATCGGCAACCAATGCGACGGTGTCCGCTGTGACATGGCCATGCTCCTGCTGAGCCACGTGTTCACCTCGACCTGGGGCGAGCGCGTCGGCATGCCGCCGCCCGAGGAGTACTGGAGCCAGGTGATCAGCGGCGTGCGCCAGGCGCACCCCGACTTCACGTTCATCGCCGAGGCGTATTGGGACCTCGAGCACGAGTTGCAGGAGCTCGGCTTCGACTTCTGCTACGACAAGCGGCTCTACGACCGGCTCGTCCACGAGGACGCGGGCTCGATCCGGGCCCACCTCGGCGCCGACATCTCGTATCAGCAGCAACTGCTCCGGTTCATCGAGAACCACGACGAGCCGCGCGCCGCCGCTGTGTTCTCGGCCGAGCGGGAGCGGGCGGCGGCCGTCATCATCGCCACCCTGCCGGGCGCCACGATGTGGTACGAGGGGCAGCTCGACGGGCGCAAGGTCCGGCTCCCCGTGTTCCTCGCCCGCCGCCCCGACGAACCGTCCGACCGGCGCCTGCTCGGTTTCTACGAGCGCCTGATCGACCGGGCCGCCCGGCCCGGCGACTGGCAACTCGCGCCGTGCGACGGCTGGCCTGACAACCACAGTGCCGACAACCTGCTGGCGTGGACGTGGACCGACGGCGCGTCCCGTCGCCTCGTCGTCGTCAACTTCGGCGACGCGCCGGCGCAGGGCCGGGTGCGGCTGCCGTGGACCGACCTCGCCGGCCGGACGTGGAACCTGGTCGATCTGCTCGACGGCGCCAGCTACGACCGCGACGGCACCGACATGAGCAACGAGGGCCTCTACGTCGACCGCCCGGCGTGGGCCAGCCACATCTTCCGGCTGAGTTGACGCGTCGGCGAGGTGACGGTTTTCGACAACTGTTGTCGATCTCCGTCACCTCGGCGGCAGGCGGAGGGGGTCAGGCGCCGGCCGGACCGATGTCGTGGTCGTGGTCGTGGTCGTGTTCGTGGTCCGCGACGTCGTCGTCCTCGTCATCCTCGATGGCGTCGAGGAACGCCTCCACGTCGTCCTCCTCGCCCCCGATGAGCCACAGGACTCCCTCGCCGTCGCCGTCGCTCGCGTCGTCGTCCTCCCACGGCAGCACGCCTTCGATGGGGTAGCGGTCGACGGCGATCTGATCCTCGTCCGTGACGGGGGCGATGATCCCCATCTCGATCTCGGTGTCCTCGGGGTAGTCCTTGAGGATCTCGATGAGCTCGTGGACGTTCACAGGCGACCCCTCACGACGTGTACCCCGACAGACTTGCACACCGTCCGGCGGTCACCCTTCGCCCAGCCAGGCCGGCGCCCGGTCGAGGAGGAACAAGCTCACGGCGCGGCAGCGGTCGAGGGTCTCGCACAAGATGCGCTCGCCGGACAGGAGGTCGGCCAGCGACACCTCGACGCGCCCCACGAGCGACAGGCTTCGCTCCGGCGCGTCGGTGACGGTGGCAAACGAGTCGACGGCGGAGACCTCGATCGGCAGGTCCATGCCGCCCAGGCCGGCCAGCTCGGTGGCCAGCACGAGCAGGTCGGGCGGGTCGGGGAGCGGGCCCAGGCGCCAGGCGAAGAGCAGGGCGAAGCGGTAGTCGTCGGGCGGCGCGTCATCGGGATCGGGCAGCTGGTGGACGGCGTCCTCGAAGGCCAGCATGGTGCGGGGGTCGACCCGCAGCTCGAGGTGCAGGTCGATGGGCCCGTCGCACGCCTCCTCGGGGTGGACGTCGACCTCCCAGGCCTGGTTCAGCGAGTAGGTCTCGACGAAGTGCCGCTCGTCGTGCACGTGGAAGCCATGTTCGACGGCATGCTCCTTCAGATCCGTGACGAACCCGGGCACGTCGATGACCGCCACTGGCCGCTCCTCCTCGCTCTCGGTGATGGACAGGGACCGTCACAGCCTGCCACCATCGTCCACCCAATGAGGCGCGCAACGGCAACCGACCCCGGCGCCGTGCTGGCGCTTCTCCACCGGACGGCGGACGCCGTCGCCACCGCGCTCGGCGCGACCGAAGACTGGGGCCTGGCCGGGACGGTCGCCGGACAGTACCGGTCCGATCTGGTGGCCGACGCCGCCGCTCTCGCCGTGCTCGACGAGGCAGGCGTGGGCGTCCTGTCGGAGGAGAGCGGGCGCCGGGCCGAGCCGTCGGACGTATCGGGCGTCGTCGTCGTGGTCGACCCGCTCGACGGATCGACGAACGCCCACCGCGGTGTGCCGTGGTACGCCACCTCGCTGTGCGCCGTCGACGCCGCCGGGCCGCTGGCCGCCGTGGTCGCCGACCTCGTGCACGGCACGCGCTACGAAGCCGTCCGGGGCGGCGGCGCCTGTCGCGACGGCGTCGCGATAGCACCCTCGGGGTGCGAGCGGATCGACGAGGCCTTCCTCGGGCTGTCGGGCTGGCCGCCCCAGCGGTTCGGCTGGTCCCAGTTCCGGTCGTTCGGTGCATCGGCGCTCGACCTGTGCGGCGTGGCCGCGGGTGTGCTCGACGGCTTCGTCGACTGCAGCGTGGACGCCCACGGCCCGTGGGACTACCTCGGCGCGCTGCTCGTGTGCCAGGAGGCGGGCGCCGCCATGGTGGACGGGCTCGGCCGTGACCTCGTGGTGCTCGACCACGGCGCCCGTCGCACGCCCGTGGCCGCCGCCACCCCCGCGCTGCTCGACGCCGTGCTCGCCGCCCGGCGGTCGTTCGTGTGAAGCAACGGCTCCACGGCGCGCTGCTGCGCCTCTTCCGCCGGCTTCCGAGCCGGTTGCGGCTGGCGGCTGTCCACGCCCTCAGCCCGTCGTACACAGTCGGGGCCATGTGCGCCATCCACCGCGCCGACGGGTCCCTGCTGCTCGTGCGCCACAGCTACCGGCCGCGGTGGGGCATCCCCGGCGGACTGTGCCGCGCTCGTGAGGATGTGGCCGACGGCGCTCGGCGCGAAGTCCGCGAGGAGGTCGGTCTCGACGTCGAGCTCATCGGCGAACCGGCGGTCGTGGTCGACCCCTACGAGCGGCGCGTCGACGTGGTGTTCGCGGCGCGCTTGCGCGACGGGAGTGGCGAGGCGGGCGTGTCGGCTGAGATCGTGGAGAGCCGCTGGTTCCCGGCCGACGCCCTCCCGCCGCTGCAGCACGAGACGGTGAGCGCGCTAGGCGCGCTGGCCCGCCTCGGCGGCCACGGCCGCGCCTGAGCGCGGCGCCTGGCGTTCGTC
>DASXAI010000820.1:0-5439 GCA_036406775.1 Acidimicrobiales bacterium | reverse complement strand
GACGGGATCGGCTTCGGGCACCTGGACGCGGACCCGCACGCGCCGAGCCTGGCGCAAATCGAGCAGGTTCACCACGACCTCGAACCGCTCGGGCGTCATGGCGTCGGGAAGGGAGCGTCCCGGGTGGCCGAGGTAGTCGGCGGCGGTGAGATCGACGCACATCTCGTAGCCGTCGTCGACCAACGCGTCCATCAGCGGCGCGTAGGTCTCGGTGGTGGCGAAGATGATCGACTGACCCTGGCGCACCTCGACCGGACAGCCATGCACCAGCTCCTGCGGGGCGGCGTCCGGCTCGGGCGGGCTCTGTTCGGTCACGAGTTATCGACGTGCGCTCAGCCCGACGGCCACCGGTTCACCTGGTTCCCCCACCTGGATGCCGGCGCCCGCACCGGTGGCTTCGCGCCGACGCAGGATCTCGCCGGTCTCGATGCCGTGGCGCAGGTGGGTGATGGCGTGGATGAGCGTCTCGGGAGTGGGCGGACAACCGGGGGCGTAGATGTCGACAGGGACCACTTCGTCCACGCCTTGCACGACGGCGTAGTTGTTGAACATCCCGCCGGTGGACGCGCACACGCCCATGGAGATGACCCACTTGGGCTCGGGCATCTGGTCGTAGACCTGCCGCAGCACGGGCGCCATCTTCTGGCTCACCCGCCCGGCCACGATCATGATGTCGGCCTGCCGCGGCGAGGCCCGCCAGACCTCCATCCCGAAGCGGGCCAGGTCGTAGTGGGCGGCGCCGGTGCCGATCATCTCGATGGCGCAGCACGCCAGCCCGAACGTGACCCCCCACGTCGACCGCGACCGGGCCCACTGGATCAGGTCCTCGATGCGGGCGGTGACGGCGTTGTAGCCGAGACCCTCGAAGCCTTCCTCCTTGAAGCCCATCAGGCTGCCTCGCCGGGCTCGCTCGGCTCGACGCGCCGGCCGTCGGCGCCGACCCGGCGGATCGTGCTGGTGGTCGTCCGCTCGGCCGAGATGGCCGGCGACAGGCCCCGCAGGCGCCGGATCGGGCCCCAGTCGAGGCCGCCCTTGGCCACGACGTACACGATGGCCGCGAAGAACACGACGCTGAAGGCCAGGATCTCGAAGAATGCGTAAGAGCCGAGCTCGGCCCGGGCCACGACGTAGGGATAGAGGAACACGATCTCGATGTCGAAGATGATGAACAGCATCGCCACCAGATAGAAGCTGACCCCGAACCGCTCCGGCGGCTCCTTCGACGGCACGATGCCGCACTCGTACGGCGCCACCTTGGCCGCCGTGGGCCGGCCCTTCACCAGCAGCTTGTTCGTCACGAAGCTGCCGAGGGCGAACAGCACCCCCAGTCCGAGCAGCAGGACGATTGCGAGGTACTGACCCATCTCTACGCTCCTGTGGAGACTGGCTCGAGCGACTCGCTCGGACTGGTGGCGCTGCGGTTGGCGGCCACCAATTTGTCACGCCGGTGCAGCCACCGGCACAGGAACAAGAAGATGATCGTGGAGCCGATGCAGATGAGGGCGGCTGGTCGGCGCCGGTTCCCTTGGTCTCGCTCCATCAAGACGAATTTGGGCGAGGCGTTCGGATCGGCTTGCGGTGTCGGTGGCGCCTTGCCCGCCTCGGTGTTCTGCTTGATGACCGGCTGCACCTGCACGAGGGCGTAGTGCGGCTTGTGCAGGAAGGCGAAGAAGTCGAAGGCGCCGAACTTGGGGTAGCGCGCGCCACCCTTGTCGAAGACGGCCACGGTGAGGTAGTCGCCGGCCTTGAACACCTGGGCCTGGTTCTGGAGGATGTCGTCGGAGGCGGCCACGGCCTGGCCTCGTTCCGGATCGTCGGGGGCGAGCAGGCGCCAGCCGAGCTGGCGTTGTGTCTCGGTGGCCTGGAGGAGCTGATCACCGCCGACGATGTTGCTGCTCGCCAGCTGGCCGGAACTGTTGAAGACGGCGACCGGCTTCCACGACGGGTCCTTGCCCTTCAGCCCGATGCCGTACACCCACCAGACCGCCGACATGAGCGCCACCCAGCCGAAGAAGGCGCCCACGGCCACGAGGAAGCCGAGTCGCCCGCCGAGGTTGGTGCCCAACAAGATGTAGACGCTCCCGCAGAGCACGGCGATGCCGATGAGCACGACGATGATGCCGCGCAGGAACGGTTCCCACGTGACAGCCAACGTGAGGGCGTGGCCCATCAGAGGCTCCGCTCGTATTCGACGATGGCCTGGATCTGGGCCTGCGTCAGCATCTGGCCGAAGGCCGGCATCCGCCCAGTGCCCTGGCCCTGCTGGCCGTACTTCTTGCCGTCCTCGGAGCCGGTCTCGACGAAGGTCACGTGGTCCTCGATGTCCGGGAACTGGCGCACCGTGTCGCCGTTGGTGAGGTTCGGTCCGAGGGCGCTGCCGCCGCCCGAGAGCTTGGGATCGCCGTAGGACCAGCCCTGGGTGTGGCAGCGGGCGCACGAGTAGGCGCCGCTGTTGAGCGTGAGGTTGAAGAGGGCCTCACCGAGGGTCTTGTACGTGCCGTCCTGCACCGACTTCTCGGCCTGGGCCTGGATGTCGGCCTGGGTGTTGACCTGCGGATTGTTGGGGTCGCCGGTGGGCAGGTGGCCGCCCTCGCAGATGATCTCGCCCTCGGGGCAGCCCTCCATCGGGATCTGGATGCTCTTGAGGTACTCGATGAGGTTGGAGATCTGCTGGTCGTTCATGGGGCCGCCGCCGGCGATGCCCCACGCCGCCATGGGCGAGAAGGGGCGCCCGTAGGTGAGGATGTACGTGACCTCGTCGGTGGTAAAGCGATACAGCACCGTGTTCAGCGCCGGCGCGTTCCAGTTGACGGCGACCACCTCGCCCGTGCGGGCGTCGGTGATGGTGTACGGGGCTACGCCGCCCTGGGCCTTCATGCCGCCGTGGCAGCCGGCGCAGTTGAAGCCGCCGTCGGCGGTGGTGGCGAAGTCGAGCGAACCCCAATGGGCGAACTTCTCGTTGAAACCCTCGACGGCACCGGCCTGGCGGGCCGGCTCGTGCAGCCAGTACAGAGCCAGCCCGATGACGGTGATCACGAGCATGAGCAGCCCGATGGCCTGTACCCGCTCGAGCCGGCGGCCCTCCAGGACCTCGTCGTCGTAGTACGGCTTGCGGTTCGGCGCCAGCTCGAGCTCCGACCCGATCTCCGGCTTGGCGGCTCGGAAGACGTTCCAGAGGAAGTAGACGAGCCAGCCACCCGTCAGCACCGCCAGGATGATGATGGCGATGCTCTGGGTTGACGCCTTGGCGAGGATCATCAGTGGCTGCCGCCGGCAATGTTGATGCAGTGCGGGCCTTCGGCCTCCTGGCCGGTGGTGTTGGTGCCGATGGGCGGCCCGAGGGAGATGCTGCCGGTGTCGATGACGAGGTTGCCGCCGGTGATGGCGACGGCGAAACGATCGAGGCCACGGGGAGCCGGGCCACCCTTCTTCTCCCCCACGTTGTTGTACTGCGAGCCGTGGCACGGACACTCGAACCACCGCGAGCTCTCGCAGAACGGCACGCGGCAGCCGAGGTGGACGCACTTCTGGTAGAGGGCCACGAAGCCGGCCTCCATGCCGGTGAGCACGGCGCCCTTGTAGACGGCCTGGGCCTTGGGCAGGGCGCCGGCCGGGTATTGCACGAGCCACGTGCGGGCCTCGGCCAGGTACAGCGCGCCCTTGGCCCCCTCGATCTGGCCCTTCAGGTCGTCGGTCTTCCCGGCGTTGATCTTCGAGCCGAACCCCCCGCCGAGCTTCGGCCAGAGGAAGGCGATGCACGCCAGGCCGAAGCCGCCGATGCCGACGCTCATCAGCGTGACCGTGGACCGGTTGAAGAACTGGCGTCGCGTGAAGCCGACCGTCTCCTGGTCGGGAGGCACCCACGGCGCCGGTGCCAGCGACGGCGCCGGCTCGAGGGCGCCGCTGCGGTCGCTGACCGCGGCCCGCTCGATCTCGCGGCCGGTGGGGAGGTGCTCCTCGGCGACGACCTCGGGCGGCAGGCTGCGGTCCTTGCGCCGCGTCTCGCGCGACAGCGAACCGGCCCCGCGCCGGACGTCGCCGCGGCGGGCCGCCGTGACGAAGGCGATGGCCGCCAGCACGACCAGGGCGGCGATGACGACGATGACAACGGCGGCGGTGCTCATCAGAGGGTCCTCACGAACCACGGAACGATCCCGGCCGAACGCCGGTTCCTTGAACCTCGGCCGAGGGGAGCGAAGCGAGCGAGATCGAAACGCATCACAGGTCGAAGAAGAGGCCGTCGCGCCAGGGGAAGGTGAAGTTGAAACCGGGCCCGCGGAAGAACGAGCCGATGATCACGAGCACGGCCCAGAACATGAGGAACACCGTGAAGATCGAGATGGCGAACTTGCGGTCCTCGGGCTTGTTGCTCGGGTTGCGATCGATGTAGGGGGCCAGCATCAGGCCGAAGATGCCCATGCCGGGGATGGTGACGCCGGCGACCATCGGGTGGAACATCGTCAGCAGCTCCTGCAACCCGAGGAAGTACCACGGCGCCTTCGACGGGTTGGGCGTGCGGTTGACGTTGGCCAGCTGCAGCAGCGGGGCGTTCACGAAGATCGAGAAGACGAGCGTGAAGGCGGTACAAACGAGGGAAGCGACGAACTCGCCCACGAGAAGATGGGGCCAGGTGTGGACCTTGTCGACCGGAGTCGCCCGCACCTCCTGGATCGACCCCGACTTGACCACCGTGAGCAGGCGCTGGGTGTGCCCACCGGGGCCGGCGCCCACCGGCAGACCGGCGGCGGGCACGGCGGCCGCGCTGGGGCGCTCGGCGACGGCCACGCCGCCACCACCCTCGCCGCCGTCGTCGCCGCCACCCCCACCGCCGCCGCCCTCGGCCCGCGCCTTGGCGGCACGGCTGCGCTCGAGCAGATGGGCCGGGATGCGGGACTCGGCCTCGGAGGCGGGCGCGTCGGCACCGGCCTCGGCCGGTGTGTCGACGGCCGGCGTCTCGCCGCCCCCGGGGGCGGCGGCCTTGGCCGCGTCGGCCTTGGCCCTGGCCTCCTCGGCCCGCTTGCGGAGGTGTTCGGGGATCTCGGTCATGAGAGCACCCTTCGGGTGGCCGGGATGACCGAGTCGCCACTACGTGGCGACACTCGACCGTTTTTCCGTCGCTCGCTTCGCTCGCTCATCTCACAGCGGCCCCGAGATCCCGCCGTCCTTGCGGACCCGCCAGAAGTGGATCGCCATGAAGATCACGATCACGAACGGGAGCATCAGCACGTGGAGGACGTACCACCGCAGCAACGTCTCCGACCCGATCTCGACGCCGCCGAGGAGCACGAACCGGACCTGGCTGCCGAAGACCGGGGTGTACCCCATCATGTTGGTGCCGACCGTGACGGCCCAGAGCGACAGCTGGTCCCACGGCAATAGGTAGCCGGTGAACGAGAGCAGCAGCGTGAGCGTGAGCAGGATGACGCCGATCACCCAGTT
>DASXAI010000819.1:0-8095 GCA_036406775.1 Acidimicrobiales bacterium | reverse complement strand
ATCCGCTCGCGCGGCCGGCTCGTCCCGATCGTGTCGGCCCGCCGGGGCTTCCACCGCTACGCGGCGCTGACCTGCACGATCTTGACGCCCAGCGTGCCGTTGGGCGCCTGGTACCGCACGAGGTCGCCGACCCGGTGGCCGATCAGCGCCTCGCCGAGGGGCGAGCCCGGCGAGATGACGTCGAGCTCGTCGTGCTGCTCTTCGATGTGGCCGAGGAGATACGTCTCGGCCATGTCGTCGTCGTCACCCTCGTAGACGATCGTGACGATCGTGCCCGGGCCGACCACACCGACAGCGACCTCGTCGACGATCTCGCAATTCTTCAGGATCGACTCGAGCTGGCGGATGCGACCCTCCATGTGACCCTGCTGGTCCTTGGCGGCGTGGTAGTCGCCGTTCTCGGACAAATCGCCCAGCTCACGGGCGCGCTCGATGGCCTGGGCGATCTCGATGCGGCCGCGCGTCGTGAGGTCCTCGTACTCGGCTTGCAGGCGCTCGTAGGCCGGCCGCGAGAGCTGGTGGACATCGGACATGGGCGTCCAGGGTACCAATGGGGTTGACGCGTTCCGTACAGATTGACGAGACTGGAGGCGAATGCCCAGCCCCTTCGCGCCGGTAATCATCATCACCTAGCGCACGTCGAGCCACGACGTGCGCCCACGAGCCGTCCCTGCGGGGGCGGCTTTTCACTTCTTCGGACGAGAATCGAACCATGACGAACAGCCAGCAGCACCGCATCGCCGTCATCGGCGGCGACGGCATCGGGCCCGAGGTGACGGCCGAGGCCCTCAAGGTCGTGCGCGCCGCCGGCGTCGCCATCGACACCGTCGACTTCGACCTCGGCGGCGACCGCTACGTCCGCACGGGCGAGGTCCTCACGGATGCCGACCTCGACGAGCTCAGGACCTTCGACGCCATCCTCCTCGGCGCGGTGGGCCGGCCCGACATCCCGCCCGGCGTGCTCGAGCGCGGCCTGCTCCTGCGGATGCGTTTCGAGCTGGACCTGTACGTCAACCTCCGGCCCTTCGTGGGCGACGGCGTCGACATGGTGGTGATCCGGGAGAACACCGAGGGCACCTACGCCGGCGAGGGCGGCTTCCTCCGGAAGGGCACCCCCCACGAGATCGCCACCCAGGGCTCGGTGAACACGCGCCTCGGCGTGGAGCGGTGCGTCCGCTACGCCTTCGAGCTGGCCCAGAGCCGGCCCCGCAAGCACCTCACGCTCGTCCACAAGACCAACGTGCTCACGTTCGCCGGCGACCTGTGGCAGCGCACGTTCGACATCGTGGCGGCCGAGTTCTCCGACGTCGCCACGGCCTACAACCACGTCGACGCGGCGTGCATCTACTTCGTGCAGGATCCCGGGCGGTACGACGTGATCGTCACCGACAACCTCTTCGGCGACATCCTCACCGACCTCGGCGGCGCCATCTCGGGCGGCATCGGCCTGGCGTCGTCGGCCAATCTCAACCCGGCCCGCACCGGGCCGTCGCTGTTCGAACCGGTCCACGGCTCGGCCCCCGACATCGCCGGCACCGGTCAGGCGAACCCGGTGGCCGCCATCCTGTCGGCGGCGCTGATGCTCGACTACCTGGGCGAGGCCGACGCCTCGGCCCGCATCCGCAAGGCCTGTGAGGACGTACCCACCGGCACGACGTCGGTCATCGGTGACCGCATCGCAGAAAGGCTCTGACATGCCCATCACGCCCACCGAGAAGATCTGGATGAACGGCACGCTGGTCGACTGGGCCGACGCGCGCATCCACATCCTCACCCACACCTTGCACTACGGCACCGGCGTGTTCGAGGGCATCCGCTGCTATGAGACGAAGGATGGCCCGGCCATCTTCCGGCTCACCGACCACATCGATCGGCTCCACAAGTCGGCCAAGATCCTGATGATGCCGCTCCCGTACTCGGTCGAAGAATTGGTCGAGGCGTGCAAGGAGACGGTGCGTGCCAACGGGTTGCCGTCGTGCTACGTCCGGCCCATCGCGTACTACGGGTACGGCGAGATGGGCGTCTCCACGCTGTCGTGCGAGGTCGACGTGGCCATCGCGTGCTGGCCGTGGGGTGCCTACCTCGGCGAGGAAGCGTTGCTCAAGGGCGCCCGCATGAAGATCTCGTCGTGGACGCGTCACGACCACAACACGATGCCGCCGGCCGCCAAGACCACGGGCAACTACGTCAACTCGACGCTGGCCAAGGTGGAAGCCGTGCGCGCCGGCTACGACGAGGCCATCATGCTCAACCCGCAAGGCTTTGTGTCCGAGTGCACCGGCGAGAACCTGTTCGTGGCCCGGCAGGGTCACCTCATCACGCCGCCGCTGGCTGCTGGCGCGCTCGAAGGCGTCACCCAGAGCTCCGTCATGGCCATCGCCCACGACCTGGGCTTCGACGTGCGCATCGACCACCTCGCCCGCAGCGACCTCTACATCGCCGAGGAGATCTTCCTGTGCGGCACCGCCGCGGAGGTCACGCCCGTGAACTCCGTCGACCACCGCGAGGTGCCGTGCCCCGGGCCGATGACCAAGGCCATCATGGAGGAGTACGCCAAGGCGGTGCGCGGCCAGGTCGACAAGTACAAGGACTGGGTCGAGCATGTCTAGAGAGCTGCCGGTAGCGGTCGAGGTCTTCGACACGACGCTGCGCGATGGCGCCCAGGTCGAGGGCGTCTCGCTCACCGTCGACGACAAGCTGCGCATCGCCGAGCAGCTCGACTACCTCGGCGTGCACTACATCGAGGGCGGATGGCCGGGCGCCAACCCGAAGGACGAGGAGTTCTTCCGCCGGGCGCGCACCGAGCTGCGGCTCGACACGTCGACGATGGTGGCCTTCGGCTCGACCCGTCGCGTGAAGGGCAAGGTCGACGACGACCCCACGTTGCGCAACCTCGTGACGGCGGGGACGTCGACGGTGTGCATCGTGGGCAAGTCGTGGGACTACCACGTCACGTCGGCGCTGCAGACCGATCTCGACGAGGGCGTCGCCATGATCGCCGACTCCGTCGACTACCTCGGCGGCCACGGCCTGCGGGTCATGCTCGACGCCGAGCACTTCTTCGACGGCTACAAGGCCAACCCCGAGTTCTCGCTGCGGGTGTTGGAGGCGGCGGCCGAACGCGGTGCGACGCATCTCGTGCTGTGCGACACGAACGGCGGCTCGCTGCCGTTCGAGGTGGAGGGCATCGTGGGCGAGGTCGTCGACTACCTCGGCCCCGATGTGATCGTCGGCGTCCACCTGCACGACGACACCGGCTGCGGCGTGGCCAACGCGCTGGCGGGCGTGCGGGGTGGAGCACGCCACGTGCAGGGCACCATCAACGGGCTGGGAGAGCGCACCGGCAACTGCAACCTCTCCACGATCATCCCCAACCTCACGCTGAAGATGGGTGTGGGCACCCTGCCCGAGGGCCGCCTCGAGCGTCTGACCTCGGTGAGCCACCACATCGCCGAGCTCGTGAACCGGCCGCTCAACAACCAGGCGCCGTACGTCGGGTCGTCGGCGTTCGCCCACAAGGCGGGCCTCCACGTGTCGGCCATCGCCAAGGCCAAGGACGCCTACGAGCACGTCGACCCGGAGGCCGTCGGCAACGGCACCCGGTTCGTGGTGTCGGAGTTGGCCGGGAAGTCGACGATCAAGTTGAAGGCCGACGAGCTCGGGCTGCCGCTCGACGGCGCCGCCGTGTCGAACGTGATCGACGAGCTGAAGCGGCTCGAGCACGAGGGTTACCACTTCGAGGCGGCCGACGCCTCGCTCGAGCTGCTGCTGCGGCGCGCCGGCGGCTGGGAGCACGAGTTCTTCGCCGTCGAGTCGCTGCGGGTGATCGCCGACGAGCTGCCGAGCGGCGCCTTCGCTACCGAGGCCACGGTGAAGGTGCACGTCGACGGCGTCCGCGTCGTCACCACGGCCGAGGGGAACGGCCCGGTGAACGCCATCGACGCTGCCCTGCGGGCCGCCATCACCCCGCGGTACCCGTCGCTGGACCGGGTGCATCTCGTCGACTTCAAGGTGCGCATCCTCGATGGGGCGGCGGGAACGGGCGCCGTCACCCGGGTCTTGCTCGACGCCACCGACGGCGAACGCACGTGGAGCACGATCGGGGTGAGCGAGAACATCATCCAGGCCTCGTGGCAGGCCCTGTCCGACTCCATCGTGTACGCATTGATCCATGGCCGCGCCTGAGTACGTCCCGGTCCCGCCCACCCAGAAGGTGCGGCTCCCGTGGGAGTCGCCCGACCACGTGCCTCCGGCCTGGACGCTCGACCGCCCGGCCGAGGTCGCTACGGGACGCCAGCCGGTCGGGCCTCGCCTCGGGTACCCGGGGCCCGACATCGGGTACGCCCTCACGTTGCTGCCGGTGATCCGAGGTGAGGTCCATTTGGCGCCGCTCGAGCACGCCGACGACGCCGAGGTCGGGTGCGTCAACATCGCGATGCGCCGAGCCGCCATCTACGGCCGGGCGCCGGTGATCCACGACCTGCGCATCGCCTTCACGATCTGGGGCTTCCTCGACCAGCAGCCGCCCGACGAGCTCGTCGCCTACCGGCGGCCCCGGTTCGCCGGCGCCGCCCACGACTACGACACGCAGCGGGCCATCGTCGACCAGATCCCCGACGAGACGCTGCGGCTCCCGCTGGCCGACGTCAAGGCGCAGTACCCGACGCACTGGCCCCGCCTCGTCGGCTCCGCCACCCCGTCGACGTGACGGTTTTCGACACAGAGCGTGCAAAACCGTCACTTCGGCGGCTCGGGGGGCGGCAGCGGCCGCGGAAGGGGTTGCTCGGGTCGGTTGAGTGAGCTCAGTGGCGGGGGCGGCTCGGTGTCCGACGGCAGGGGCGTGAGGGGTATGGGACGGGATTGTTCGCGCCGGCGGGTGAGGAAGAGGGCCAGGGCGGCGGTGAGGACGGCCAGCCCACCGATGACGGCGACGAGCACGAGCCACCCGCTATTGCCGGTTCCGCCGCTGCTGGCACCGCCGGTGGCGAGGGCGGTGGCCGTCAGTTCGTTCCGCTGCCCGAGGGTGGGCGTCCACCGGGCGGTGGCGCCGTCCTTCTGCCCGTTGGTGGCGGTGACCTCACCGGGAAACGTGACCTGGACCCGGAGGTCGGGCTCGGTCGTCAGGCCCTCGGGGATGGAGATGCCGGTCGTGGCGTCGGTACCGAGCTCGAGTACGGCGTCGAACTGGTACTCGTTGCCGTCGCGGCTGAGCCGGAGCTGGCCCGCCGGCCCGAGGGCGGGCAGGTTGGCGATGGGTACGTCGTTCAGGTCCAGTTGGACCCCGGCGAAGCCGTCCTGGTCGTACTTCTGCGTCGTGACGCCGTCGGCGTTCGGAAGGTTGGCGGCGAGCGTCGCGTACAACGTGTCGGCGTCCTGACCGGCGGCCCGGAGCGCCTTCTCGTCGACGGCGATCACCACCGTGCCGTCGACGGTGTCGTCGTCCGCGACCGTGAGGTCGACGTCGAGCCGCACGCACCCAGCCAGGACGAGCATCAACGCCAGCGCCGCGACGACGCGACCCGTGCGGTGAGCGGCCGCCATGGCCCGCATGGACGGAACGGTACTGCGGGGCGAGAATTGGTCCCATGCAGTCGATGACCCTCAGCGAGGAGCAACACGAGTTCCGTCGCGTGCTGCGCCAGTTCTGTGACGACAAGATCGCCCCGTTGGCGGCGGAGAACGACGAGCGCGCCGAGTACTCGTGGGACACGTTCAAGGCGCTGCAGTCGATGGAGCTGCCGGCGCTGCAGATCCCGGCCGAGTACGGCGGGGCCGGGGCCGACCTGGTCACGTGCGCCATCGCCACCGAGGAGCTGGCCCGGGCCGACGCCTCGGCCAGCCTCATGTTCCTGATCTCGAAGCTCGGCATGCTGCCGGTGATCAACTTCGGGTCCGAGGACTTGAAGCGCGCCTACCTGCCGCGAATCGCCAGTGGGGAGATCCAGGCGTCGTACTGCCTCTCGGAGGCCGACGCCGGCTCGGACGTGGCCGCCATGGGCATGCGAGCCGTGCGCGACGGCGACGACTATGTCCTGTCGGGGTCCAAGATCTGGATCACGAACGCCGGCATCAGCGACGTCTACCTCACGTTCGCCAAGACCGATTCGTCCGCCGGGCACCGCGGCATCACCGCGTTCCTGGTCGAGAAGGACTGGGGCATCGAGGTCACCAAGCTCGAGCACAAGCTCGGTGTGCGGTCGTCGCCCACGGGCCAGCTCGCCTACGACGAGGTCCGGGTGCCGGCCTCGCACCGGGTGGGAGAAGAAGGGCAGGGCTTCTACATCGCCATGCACACCCTCGACCGGTCTCGGCCCACGATCGGCGCCCAAGCCGTCGGCATCGCGCAGGGCGCGCTCGACTACGCCGTCGGCTACATGAAGGAGCGGAAGGCATTCGGCCGCCCGATCGCCGATCTCCAGGGGCTGCAGTTCATGGTGGCCGACATGGCGATGAAGATCGAAGCGGCGCGAGGGCTGGTGTACCGGGCGTGCGCCGTCGTCGACGAAGGCGATCCCCGTGGCGAGCTGTCGAAGGTCGGCGCCATGGCCAAGGCGTTCGCATCCGACACCGCGATGGCAGCCACCACCGACGCCGTCCAACTCCTCGGCGGCTACGGGTACACCAAGGACTTCCCCGTCGAACGCATGATGCGCGACGCCAAGATCACCCAGATCTACGAGGGAACGAACCAGATCCAGCGCGTCGTGATCGCCAAACGCCTATTGGGCTGAGGAGCCGGGCCCCCGTCGTCGATGACCGATGGCAACAACAATCGTGCTGTGCGGAGCGCTAGACCGACGCGCCGCAGTACGGACAGGTGTCGCCTTCGTAGGGTTCCCCGCAGTTCCAGCAGTGCTGGTTGGCCGGAACAGACGGCCCCTTCCGGCGCCTCTTCCGCCGGAGCCGGAAGGAGTCGGCCAACAGCAGCGGAATTCGCTCGTCCGCCCGACTGGTTGGCTCGACACTCACCCTCGCGCGCCAACGGTCGCCGGGCGTTTGGCTCGCTCGGCGGCGGTGGTGACGCTCGACGTCGATGCCGTTCGGAGGCGGCTGACGAGGCCGCCCTGCGCGAGCGACCAGATCAGCCACTTGCTCGGATCGTATTGCCACCACCGAATCCCGTTGCGGTAGTCGAACGGGAAACGGTGATGAAAGCTGTGGTATCCCTCGCCGAAGGTCACGAGCGACGTGACCACACTGTCACGGGCCGTTGCGTCGGCGTCATAGCGCTGGCGACCGAACAGGTGAGCGACTGAGTTGACGCAGAAGGTTGCCTGCAGCATCACCATCGTGCGAAGGAACCCGGCCACGAGCAGTCCGCCCCAGAAGTCACCCCAGGCGGCGGCGATCGCCGCCGGCAGAACCAGTCCGACGCCGATCGCCGGGACGGCGTAGTAGCGGTGCTGGAAGCGGATGCTGCGCACCGACCACAGGTCCGACAGTCGAGTGACATCGGCCGACGCCTCGCGTCGGCGGAAGAGCCAGCCAACGTGCGCAAACCATGCACCTTTGGCCAGGGTGTGCGGATCGGCGGGTCCATCGGCGCCGGCGTGATGGGCACGATGGTCGGCACTCCACGACAACGCAGAGTTCTGAAATGCTCCAGCACCAAAGGCGAGGAACATCCAACGCACCGGCCGGGTCGCCCGGTAGGTGCGGTGGGCGAAGAGCCGGTGGTAGCCCGCCGTGATCGACAGGCCGCACAGGATGTACATCGCGACCGCGAGCATCAACGTCGGCCTCACTCGATCAGTGAGGGCAAGCACGAGTCCGGCGATGCCGGCCACATGGATGACACCCAGCCCGGCGACGGTCGACCAGCAGACCGGCTCCCGTGCGACGTCGGGCTCGACGGGCGGGTTCACCTCATCCTGATGTGCTGGGCACCGGCCTTGCACCGACACGCCCACGGTCTGCTCGGCTCTACTCGGCGTCGACGACGCGAACGTGCTGTGCTTCCTCGCCCTTGCGCCCCGGAGCCAGATCGAACTCGACCCGTTGGCCCACGCTCAGCGACTTGTAGCCCGAGCTCTCGATGTTGGAATAGTGGACGAAGACGTCGTCACCGCCGTCACGGCTGATGAACCCGTAGCCC
>DASXAI010000818.1:0-1965 GCA_036406775.1 Acidimicrobiales bacterium | reverse complement strand
ACGGCCGCAGCCGCTCCATGGCGGCGGCCAAGCCGAGGGCGAGGCCGTCGTTGAACCGGGGCGCCACGATCTGGAGGCCGAACGGCACGCCGTACTCGTCGTAGCCCAGCGGCACGCTGACGGCCGGGTGGCCGGTGAAGTTGAGGTCGACCGTGTTGATGGCGATCGACAGGTCGTTCTCGATGGCACCCGCGCTCATCGGCATCGGGCCGTCGGCGGGCCAACTCACGGCGTTGTTGGTGGGCACCACGAGGACGCCGTCGGCGCCGAGGAGGTCGTCGAGTTGTCCCGCCACCTCGAACCGCTGCCGTTGGGCCGTGATGTAGTCGAACAGCGCGATCCGCTCGCCCGCCTCCAGCTGGCCACGCAGCGACGGCTCGAACGAGTCCCAGTGGTGGCGGTGCTCCATCATCGACTGGGCGAGGTCGGCGCTGGCGATCGTGTACCACGACTTCGCCACTGAGGCGTCGAAGGGCGATGTGGCGCGCTCGATCGGGAAGCCGTCGGCGGCGAGGTCGGTGAGCGCCTCCTCGAAGGCCGCTTCGATGACGGGCTCGACGTCGGCCCGGAACGAGCGGCACGCCAGGACCCGCGTGGGACGCCTCGGCTCCAGCTGTACTCCGCCCTCTGGCAACGAGAGGATGTCGCCGCGCGCCGGACCGAGCGTCACCGACGCCTCCAGCACGACATCGGCCACGCTGCGGCCGGTCGCCCCCTGCGTCGACAGGCTGATCCACCGGGGCACGACGTTGCGGCCGATGGCGCCCATCGTGGGCTTGTAGCCGACGAGACCGCAGCAACTGGCCGGGATGCGGACCGAGCCGCCGCCGTCGGACGTCGTCGCCAGCGGGACGAGGCCGGCGATGAGGGCCGCGGCGCTGCCACCGCTCGAGCCGGCGGGTGAGCGGTCGGGGTTCCACGGGTTGCGGGTGGTGCCGTACACCTGGTTGGTGGTGACGGCGGTGTGGCCGAAGGCCGGCGTGTTGCTGCGGCCGACCACGATGGCGCCCGCCGCTTTCAGCCGGGCCACCACCACGTCGTCGATCGCGTCAGGCTCGGCGTCGGCGTACAGCGGCGACCCGAACGTGGTGCGCATGCCGGCGCAGCGCGCCATGTCCTTCACGAGCAACGGGAGGCCGGCGAGGGCGCCCGTTCGCGGCGAGGCCTCGGCGTCAGCGCGCGCCTCGTCGGCCCGCAGCGCCGTGACCGCGTTCAGCGTCTCGTGCGACGCCTCGATGCGGCGCAGGCTCTCGTCGACGAGATCGACGGGGTCGACCTTCCCGACACGGACGGCTTCGGAGAGTTCGGCGAGCACGCTCGGACTGTACGTCAGCCTCTTTGGCGCCGGAGATCGACGGGGAGGTGGAGGTCGGCGTCGACGGGTCGATCGCCACGCAGGGCGGCCCGCACCGCCAGGAAGTCGGCGGTGGCGGCGACGTCGTGGACGCGCAGGATCGACGCGCCGGCGTCGACGCCGGCGACGATGGCGGCCAGGGTGCCGGCGTCGCGCTCCTTCGGGGGGCGCCGGGTGAGGGCGCCGATGAAGTCCTTGCGGGAGACGGCGAGCAGCACGGGGCGGTCGAGGGCGGCGACGGCGTCGAGGTGGCGGAGCACGGTGACGGTCTCGGCCGGCGTCTTGGCGAAGTCGGGGCCGGGGTCGAGCACGAGTTGCTCGGCAGCGACGCCGTGATCGGCGGCGAGCGCCATGCCGTCACGCAGGAACGTCACGACGTCGGCCACCACGTCGTCGTAGTGCGGGAAGTCCTTGTGCTTCGGCTCGGCCCGGGTGTGCATCAACACGAGGGCGGCGCCCGTGGCGGCGCACGCGTCAGCCAGTTCGACGTCACGCAGCCCGCTCACGTCGTTGATGATGTGGGCACCGGCGCCGAGAACGGCGCGGGCGACAGCTGCCTTCCACGTGTCGACGGAGACCGTCATGTCGGCGGCGACGAGGCGCTCGACGAG
>DASXAI010000817.1:0-5151 GCA_036406775.1 Acidimicrobiales bacterium | reverse complement strand
GACCGGGTCGGTCAGCGGGAACAGCTTGTGGAAGCCGTGGGTGAGCTCGCCCACCATGCCGGCCGGCACGACCTCGTGCTCGACGAGGATGCGGCGGCGGCGCTCGTCGTCCTCGAGCCGGGCGACCCGCTCGGGCAGGGGCAGGCGGTGGAGCTCCTGGTAGCTGGGGCACGTCATGAACGGGTTGATGCTGGCGTCGAGCCCCGAGAGCACGCCGATGGGCCGGGGCGCCACCTGGGCCCGCACGGGCAGGCCATCGGAGGCGCAGGCCGCGACCCAGTCGATCATGCGGCGCCACCGCTCGGGCTGGGGCTCGGGCTGCTGCACCGTCATCGAGATCGGGCGGCCGGTGGCCTCGACGATCGACCGCATGAGGGCCAGCTCCTCGCCCACGAACTCCTCGTCGGCGTCCTGGTAGGCGTCGGAGATCATCTGGATGACGCCTGTGTTCGCCTCGGTGAGGGCCGAGGTCAGGGCGATGAGCTCGTCAGCGGTGGAGAAGCGGGTGCCGAGCGGGGCGCCGTCGCGGGTGCGGTGCAGGACGGTACGCGAGGTGGTGAAGCCGAGGGCGCCGGCCTCGATGCCCTCCCGGACGAGGCGGTGCATCCGGGCCAGCTCGTCGGCCGACGGCGCTTCGTGCGGATCGGCGCCGCGCTCGCCCATGACGTAGGCCCGGAGGGGCGCGTGCGAGACCTGAGCCCCGATGTCGATCGTCCACCGCCGCCGGTCGAGGGCGTCGAGGTAGTCGGGGAACGTCTCCCAGTCCCAGGGCAGGCCCTCGGCCAGGGCGGTGCCGGGGATGTCCTCCACCCCCTCGAGCAGGCCGATGAGCCAGTCGTGGTCGGCCTCGGTCGGCTTGGCCGGGGCGAAGCTGACGCCGCAGTTGCCCATGACCGCCGACGTGACGCCGTGCAGCGACGAGGGCGCCACCACCGGGTCCCACGTGACCTGGCCGTCGTAGTGCGTGTGGATGTCGACGAAGCCGGGCGTGAGGACGAGGCCGTCGGCGTCGATGTCGCGACGAGTCGTGCTCTCGATGCGGTCGGCCACCTCGGTGATGCGCTCGCCGGTGATGGCCACGTCGCCCCGGCGGCTCGGGCTCCCGGTGCCGTCGACGATGGTGGCGTTGCGGATCACGAGGTCGGCCATGCCCCATGTTCGCGTGTAGAAACACGGATCGTGAAGGCGATGGTGATCTACGAGAGCCTGACCGGGAACACGCGACGGGCGGCCGGGCTCATCGGCGGGCAGCTCGCCGCGGGTGGGCTCGACGTGATCACCATGTCGGCGGCCAACGCCGTCGACCTCCAGGCCCTGTCGGCGGCCGAGCTGGTCGTGGTGGGGACGTGGACCGACGGCATCCTCGTCGTCGGGCAGCGGCCGGGTCGGGCGGGCCGGCTGCAGCAGCTGCCAGCCATGCGGGGCAAGCGGGCCGTCGTCTTCTGCACGTACGCCATCAACCCGGGCAAGACCATCGACAAGCTGATGGGCATCGTGGGGGGCCGGGGCGCCGACGTGATGGGCGGGCTGGCGCTGCACCGCCGCCATCTGGAGGAGGGCGCCGCCGACTTCTCGGGCCGTTTGTTGGGGGCGCTGGCCTGAGCCTACGACGTGACGTCGAAGGCGCCGCGCATGAAGGGATGGATGCGGCAGAAGTAGGTGTAGAGCCCGGGCTGGAGGTCGGCGGGCGTCTGCCACGTGACTCGGCCGGCGGTCGGCGGCCCGCCCGTGCCGAGCTGACCCGAGTCGAAGGCCACGTTGCCGTCGGCCAGCGGGTAGGCGATGCCGGTCGACTTGTTGCACGGCGCGGCACAGGCGGTGATCGAGTGCCAGATGCCCGGCCCGAGCGGGGCGTCCTGGTTGTCGAACGTGAGGGTCTGGCCCGCCTTCACCGTGGGGATGGGATCGATGGCGCTCATGTCGCCGGCGCCGTAGGCGAAGCCGGCGATGGAGATGTCGCCGGCCTGGGGCGTCGTGGCGATCGGGCGTTGGGTCGGGTCCTTCAGCTCCTCGCCCCCGCCGCCGTGGTTGTCGTTCTCGGGGAGATGGCCGTGGGTGAGCTGGCCGGGCTGGTCGACCGGCGTCGTGAAGGGGTCGCTGTCTTGGTCACCGGGCGCGGGGTCGGCCATCCACGCCACCATGATCCCCATCGACTCGTACCACGACGCCTTCGAGCTGTCGTAGGTGGAGGTGACTCGGAGGGCGTCGCCGGCGTGGACGGTCACGCGCCAGTCGGGGTTGGTGACGGTGGTGGCCACATCCCACGACACCGCGCCGGCCGGCTCGAAGTAGTGGGCCTCGGCCTCGAAGAGGTGGGCACTGGCGCCGTTGCGGTCGAGGTACATGTCGTCGTGGAGGCCGCCGGGGTGGAGGTGGCCGCCGGTGGCGATCAGGACGCCGTCACGGTCGACCGTCCACACGTTGGCCGGCGGCTTGCCGTGGTACGGGTCGGTGGCCTGGTCGGGATAGGTGTAGGTGCCGTCGGTGCCGGTGCCCTTGATGACGTCGAAGACGGGGTAGCCGCTGCCGTTCTGGACGTCCATCCAGATGGGTCTGGCCGCTCTTATGTCTTTGGCCGCCGGGGCCGTCGCCGGCAGGAAGTCGAGGTCGTACGTGATCCACACCTGGCCCCCGTTGGGCGTCAGGTCGTGGAGCATGTAGTTGATGATCCACTGGTCGCTGGCCTTGTACTCGTAACCGAAGCCAGGCGGGAACTGCGTGATGGTCTTCTCCTCGCCGGCGGCCATGAAGCGCTCGGGGTAGGCGGGGAAGGTCGAGTCGTGGCGGGACGCGTTGAGCCAGACGCCGTGGTGGAGGTGGAGCACGTCGACGGGCGGCACGGTGCCGTCGGCGTAGCGGAGGTTGGGCGCCATGCGCAGGATCCAGCCGTCCTCGGTGGGCTTGGGGACGGCGCCCTTGGAGAACTGGATGTTGTTCTGGCCGGGGTGGATCGTGATGGGGCCGTACTCGAAGTGGAGCCGGGTCGTGCCGGCCGGGCCGGTGGGCGGCTCGGTGGAGGTGGTGACGGAGGGCTTGCCCGTGGTGGGCGGGGTGGCCGTGCTGGCCGTCGTGGTCGGGGCCGGGATCGCCGTCGTCGGCGCCGCGGCGGTGGCCGTGGGCGCGCTCGTACCCGTGGTGCCGCCACTGGCGCAGCTGGCTGCTACGAGGCCCAACGCCGCGGCCGCGGCCATGAGCCACCGCCCCCTGCTCATGCCGTCACGGTAGTGCGGCGCTTCCGCCAGGAGTGGTTCAGGCGCCAGAACACGTAGCAGCCGGCGCCGACGGGGATGGGCAGCAGGTACGTGAAGAAGCGGTACAGGAGGACGGCGGCCGCCGCCTTGGTCGTGAGGGCGGTGTTCTCGCCGTTGGCGAGGGCGGCGGTGAGGCCGAGCTCGACCACGCCGAGGCCACCCGGCGTGATCGGGATGGCGGAGATGAGCCGGACGAAGGCCCACGAGGCCAGGACCTCGGCCCAGCTGACCTCGGCGTTCGAGAGGCCGACGGCCCGCACCGACACCAGGAGGACGAGGAAGAGCGACAGCTGGCCGACGAAGGCGGTCACGGTCAGCACGGGCCAGCGCCGCTTGACCAGGTCGACGCTGCGGTGACGGAAGCGGATGGCGCCGTCACCCCACGTGTCGCCGTGGACGGTGCGGTGGACCTTCTTGGCGCCCCATTCGGCGACGCGTCCGGCCAGGGCGCCGATGGAGCGGGCCAGGTCGTCGCTGCGGAGCACCAGTGCGAAGAAGACGATGGCGACCGCCATGACAATGACGCCGACGATGGCAGCCGGCACGAACGAGCCGCGTAGGTCGCCGGTCGCGGCCAGGGCGAGGAGGGCGACGACCGGCAGGCTGAGCTTGACGAAGTTGTTCCAGATGCCGGACAGGAGCGTTCCCAGCGTGTACTCAGCCGGCGTGAAGCCCCACGAGTCGAACATGGCCCAGTTGATGGCGATGCCGATGGCCGAGCCGCCCGGCACCGTGTTGGCGACGGCCGAGCCGGCGTTGATGTTGACGAAGCCCTCCATGAAGCGCACGCCGGGCTGGGCCGTCATGATCAGCGGGGCGAGGGCGAAGAGGTTCCAGACGCCGACCAGGGTGATCAGCACGAGGTCGCTGGTACCGAGGCCGCTGATGACGTCCCAGATGTCGGCGTAGTCGGCCAGCTTGGGCAGGAAGAAGCCGAAGACGGCGACGATGAGGACGACCGAGACGGCGATCCCGATCCACCGACGGCGGCGCGACCGGGGCGCTCGCTCGTCTGGCACGGCGCCGAGGTTACGGGTCTCGTGCCGTGGAACTTGTCACCCTGCGTGGTTCGTCGCGGAGCGTCTAGGGTGCGCGGTAGGGCAGGGGGTCATCGACTGGCGATGCGGACGGTGTAGGTGTTGGAAGGGGTCCGGCAGTGGCTGCATCGCACGTCGACGGGCTTCCGCTCGCGGGGAACGCCGCCGCTCTCCGAGCCGGTCAACGGCGTCACGGCGTTCCACTTGTGGTGGCAGGGGATCGACGGGGGCGAGCCGCTCGTCGAGGTCTCGGCCACGCTGTCCGTTCTGCGCCAGCCGACGTCGGACCGGCTGTACTTCTGGGCGCTCCAGGCCTCGTTTCTGTCTGACTCTGGTGCTCACGGCGCCGCGCACATCGGGCTGCAATGGAACCCCCGGCATCCCGACTCCAAGGCCGTCAACTGGGGCGGCTACGCGGATATTTCTGATGTGCGGTCCATCCTCGACGGGACCGCGTCTGGTTTGCCCTCGACTCCCTCCGACCCGAACACTCGCGACTATCCGTGGCGGGAAGGTGTGCCGTATCGGCTACGGATCTCTCGTGCCTCCGGAGGCTGGGAGGGGTCCATCACGGACTTGTCCTCCGGTTCGACCTCGATCATCCGCGACTTGTTGGCTTCGGGCGATCGACTCGGCAGCTTCGTCGTGTGGGCCGAGGTGTTCGCGGCGTGCAATCACTCGCAGACGGTCGCCCAGTGGTCTGACTTCGAGGCCCGCACCGTGTCTGGCGATGTCCGTGCGCCGGCGTCGGTCCGGTTGACGTTCCCGACCGGTGGCGACTGCCCGAACACCGACGTCGTGATGAGTCACACCGGGCTGCTGCAGATCACGAACACCGTGCGCACGGCCCGTGATGCGGCCGT
>DASXAI010000816.1:0-17443 GCA_036406775.1 Acidimicrobiales bacterium | reverse complement strand
CGATCCGGTGCGCGGCGACGTCGGCGACGAGCCGGTCGAACTCAGGGCGCTTCGTGGTCTCCTTCGATGCCGAGCGGTCGTTGTCGACGTAGATGTCCGCGACGGACCACCCCTTCGTATCAGCCAACGCTCGGCAGTTGTGCTCTTGGCGCTTCACGCCGAGTTCGTCGCGGCGATCATCTGAGCTGATGCGGCAGTAGATGCCGACGCTGACGGGCGCTGACGGAGGGATCGTCTCGGCGAGGCTCACACCCCGCACGGTACCAAATGTGACTAGCTGACCGTATTCCAGTTGAGCGTCATCCCGTTGCGGCGCTCGCCGTCGCGGCTGCCGACGATGTACAGCCCGCTCGGCATCGTCCACAACACCCGTCGCCGCAGGCGGTCGTACTCATCGGGATCGGCGCCGGCGGGGAACGGTCCGACCGGACCTTGCGAGGTGGGCATGCCGGCACGGTAGGCGGCCGCTGTGGCGTTGTCGCCCGGTCAGTCGGTCGGGTTCTCGTTCGCTAGCCCCGAGAGCGCCTCGGAAATCTCGTCGTCGCTTCGGCCCTGGGTCCGTAGCAGCGTGGCGTAGTTTTCGACGGCGCGTCGCAGGTTGGGGTGCTGCTGCCCGGCCCGCCTCGAGCTGGCGATGTAGATGCGAATCGCTCTTCGTGCCAACGGTTCCGCCTCGCCGAGACGTTCGGTCGCGTGCAGCAGGGCAGCGAGATTGTTGAGACGGATGGCGACGGTGGGGTGGTCGGGTCCGTAGCTGGCCTCGTCGATCGCCATGGCGCGCCGTAACAGCGGTTCGGCCTCACCGAGACGGTCGGTGTCCTGCAGCAGCGAGGCGAGGCTGCTCAGACCGACGGCGATGTTGGGATGATCGGGTCCGTACGTAGCTTCCATGATGGCGAAGGCGCGCCGCACTAACGGTTCCGCCTCGCCCAGTCGGTCCGTGGCCTGCAGCAGCGACGCGAGGTTGTTGAGACGGATGGCGACCTTGGGGTGATCGCGTCCGTAGCTGGTCTCGTCGATGTCTAAGGCGCGGCGCATCAGCGGTTCGGCCTCAGCGGACCGGTCGGTCGCTTGCAGCAGCGTGGCGAGGTTGTTGAGTACGATCGCGACGTTCGGATGGTCGGGTCCTTCGCTGGCCTCGCTGACCGCCAGTGCGCGCCGCAGCAAGGGTTCGGCCTCGGCCGGACGGCCGGTCGCCTGCAGCAGCTCTGCGAGGTTGTTCAGATCGATGGCGACGTCCCGGTGATCGGGTCCGTAGCTGGCCTCGTCGATGTCCAAGGCGCGCCGCATCAGCGGTTCCGCCTCGCCGACACGGTCCGTGGCCTGCAGCAGCGTGGCGAGGTTGTTAAGGTCTGTGGCGACACGTGGGTGTTCGAGTCCGTAGCTAGCCTCGTCGATGGCCAGGGCGCGCCGTAGCAACGGTTCGGCCTCGTGGTTGAGCTCCTTGGCTCGCAACAGTTGGCTGAGTTCGTTCATGAGTAGCGACGTCGGGTCCGTGACGGCGGCGCCGTCGGCGTGCTGGACGGCGGCGGCGACGTGGGGTCGCAGCGGCTCCCACCGGTCCCACGTGCGTACATCGTGGGGGTTGCCGGGGCGAGCAACGTCGAGCAGCAGAAGGCTCAAGGTGATCCAGGGCGGTGCGTCGTCGAGATGGTCGCGCAGGATCTGTTGGACGACCCGGTGCACGCTGATCGACTGAGAGTCGGCATCCCAGCGCAGCATGCTGTAACCGGCCAGTCCGGCCAGTGCATCCTGCAGACCACCCGTGGGCTCGGCTCCAGCCGCGATCAGTTCGGTGGCGGCGCGCCACACGGCCTCGGCCCGATCGGTGTCGAACACGAACAGGGGCACGGGTTCAGGCCCGAACCAGGCCAGCAGCCGCAGCAGCGCCACCTCGCCCGCCGCCAGTTGGTCGATGGTGGTCTGCCAGGTGACGGCCACACTGGACGGGTACTTCATGACCCGCGGGTCGTACCAGGCCCGCACGGTCGACTGGCGCGACCGCCACTCCTGGCGATAGTCGGCGAGGCTGGCGCGGCGATGGACGATGTAGGCGGCGGCCTGCTCCAACGCCAACGCCAACCCACCCAGCTCCCGGGCCAGCTCGAGGGCGTCGGCGTCGTCGGTGGCGGTGCGTCGCCGCCGCTGCTTGGTCCGCTCCAACAGGAACGCCGCTGCGTCCGCCTCGGCCAGCACGTCCAGCTCCAACGCGTCGACCTCGCCTCCCCACTCCGCCAGGCGACCCGTCATCAACACGTGACCGCCCCGGAGCTGGGGGAGCAACGCCGTCACCGCGTCGGCCGCCGGCTCCATGTCGAGGTTGTCGAAGATCACCAACCACCCCGGGTTGTCGACCAGCCACCGCACGACAGCGGCCACTTTCACCGGTTCGTCGGTCGCCGACTGCTCGGGCAGATCCAGCCCGTCCGGTCCGCACAGCGCCGCCAGGTTCTGGGCCAACAAGACCGGCGTCTCCGCCACCGCGAACAGCACCGCCGTGTAGTCGTCGAGGTGGGCCCAGGCGTACTCCACCGCGAGACGGGTCTTGCCCACGCCTCCCAAGCCGTGCAACACGCTCCCGGTGATGGCGGTGGCGTCGGCGCCGCCAGTCAAGCTGGCGTGAACGCGCGCCACGAAGCCGTCCCGCCCGGTGAACAACTCCCCCAGGCTCACATAGGGCAATACCACCGGCTTGTCGATGCGGATCTGGGGCCAGTCCTCCCGCAACACCTCGACCCGCAGCCGGTCCGGGGTCGTGAACTCCCGTCGATTCACGCCCAACGTGTCGAACAGCCACTGCACGAACCCCAACTGCAAGTCGGGGTCGTCACCGTCACCGTCGGGCCGGTCCGGTTCATACCCGGTTCCGGCGTGGAAGATCGACAGCCGCTTGCCGTAGTGGCGGGCGAACACCACCTCCCACTGCGTGTACGACGCCGACGACAACGCCGCCGGCAACATCGACCCGTACGGGCCGACCGCCGCCACAGGCGGCGAGGATCCGCTCCGAGCGCCCACCACCGCCACCACCGCATCGCAGACGTGGATGTAGTCGTGCAGCAACGCCAGGGTCGTGTCCGACTCGGCCTCCTGGCGGAAGTCCTCTTGCACCTTCACTTCGATCCCGCGGGCCCGCAGGTCACTCCCGACCAACGACCGGGCCTCACCGAACTCGCTGCTCACCGCCGAAATGAACACCCGAAACCGGGTCGCCACGGGCGCACCCTAGACGGCCACCTGCAGGCGAGAGCGGCTCAGCCCTGCTCGTCGGCGCGCTGGTGCTCTCGCAGCGCACCATCGTGGTCCCGAGCCGCCTTCTGGCGCTCCTCCTCGGCCTCGACCGGATGGCCGCTGGTGTCGAACAGGTCGGCGGCCTGGCGGTGCAATTGCTCGGCCTGTTCGTGGGTCGCGGCCGCTCGCTCGTGCGCGGCTCGACGACGCTGTCGATGCTTCCGGGCGTCGGCCGCGTCCGCCACGACCAGACGGTAGCCCGGCGGGCTGCCGGCCAGCGCAGGTCGCCTCCCCCTGCGCCAGTCGGTCGTCGACCGCCCGGTTCGGCAGTGGTCGCTCAATCCGCGGATCAAGCGAACCGGGCGCGGTGCTCGCCCGGCGTGATGCCGGTGCGTCGCTTGAACGATCGGTGGAACGTTTCCACCGTGCCGAACCCGCAGCGGTGGGCGATGGCGTCGAGCCCGGCGTCGCTGCTCTCCAACAGGTGGCGGGCCGTGTCGACGCGCACCCGCTCGACATGCTGCGCCACGGTGGTGCCGGTCTCGGCACGGAACAGGCGCGCCAGATGGCGTTCGCTCATCCCGGCGCGGCGGGCCAGCGCGGCGACGGAGTGGTCGGCGGCCGGCTCAGCCGCGATGGTGTCGAGCACCGCCCGCACGTCGGCCCGGTGCGATGCCGGCACGTCGAGGTGGGCCGAGAACTGGGTCTGGCCGCCGGGCCGCTGCACGAAGAGCACCATCCAGCGGGCGACCTCGCGCGCCAACTCGGGCCCGTGGTCGTCCTCGACCAGCGCGAGGGCGAGGTCCATGCCGGCCGTGATGCCGGCCGACGTCCACACGTCGCCGTCGCGCACGAAGATGCGGTCCGCCTCCACGCACACCTCGGGGTAACGCCGCGCCAACGCTCCGCACCACGCCCAGTGCGAGGTCGCTCGGCGACCGTCGAGCAAGCCCGCTTCGGCGAGGAGAAAGGCGCCGGTGCAGACGCTGGTGACCCGCCGGCAGCGTGTCGCCGTGCGAGCGATGGCCGCCGGCAGCCGGGGCTCCTCGTCGGGCCGCCGGGCGGCCAGCCCGCCCACCACCATCAGCGTGTCGATCCGGCCGCGGACGGCCGCCAGCGGCACCGTGTCGAGTACGAGGCCGCTACTCGCGGGCGCCGGCCCGCCGTCGAGGCTCGCCACGACGAGGTCGTAACCGGGCTCGGCGCCGGTCCGGGTGGCGACCCAGAAGACCTCCGACGGCCCCACCACGTCGAGCAGGGTGGCCCCTGGGTAGGTGACGATCACGACGCGCCGCATGCCGGCCCACTATGGCAGAAATCGTCAATCACATGTCATTGCAGACAGCCGGCGACCGGTGCACAGTCGACGCATGGACATCGCCCTCGCCGTCTTCCCGAGGCTCACCGCCCTCGACATCCTCGGCCCGTACCAGGTCCTCACCCGTCTGCCCGAGGCCAACGTCTTCTTCGTGTCGGCGACGCGGGACGAAGTGCGGGATGACGTCGGGCTCGTGTCGTTCCCGGTGGCCCGCACCTACGACGAGGTCACGGCGGCCGAGGTCGTCGTCGTCCCCGGGGGCACCATCACGCGGCGCATGGCCAAGTACGGCGACCCGATCGTCCCGTGGATCGCCGCCATTCACCCCACCACGCGCTACACCACCTCGGTCTGCACCGGCTCCCTGCTGCTCGGCGCGGCCGGCCTGCTGTCCGGGCTCGAGGCCACCTCGCACTGGGCCGCCCTCGAGCCGCTCGAGGGCTACGGCGCCCGACCCACGCTGCAGCGGGTCGTCGAGCAGGGGAAGATCATCACCGCCGCCGGCGTGTCGTCGGGCATCGACATGGCGCTCCTGCTCGCCGCCCGCTTGGCCGGCGACGACGTGGCCCAGGGCATCCAGCTCGGCATCGAATACGACCCGCAACCGCCGTTCGACGCCGGCTCGCCGGCCAAGGCGCCGGCCCACGTGGTGGAGGCCGTCCGGGCCAACATCGGCCGACGCATCGACGCCATGGCCACCCCGGATTAAACCGGCGGCGGCCGGCTTTGCCGTGCGCCGCCGGGCCGCGACAGAACCGATCGTCGAGCGGAGCGAGTAGGAGCCGGTCGAAGCGCAGCGGAGAACGGCGACGAGGACTCAACCCGAGTCAGGTACGCCCGACGGGTCGAGCTGGGAGAGGAACTGGGCGCAGCGCTCGGCCTCGTCGACCTCGCCGATGCGGGCCGCCGTCTGGCCCAGGCCCCGCAGCGCCCGCAGGAAACCCCGGTTGGTCTCGTCCCGCCACCGCACGTAGCCGCTCCCCCGCCAGCCGTTGGCCCGCAGGCGGTCGAGGCCGCGGTGGTAGCCGACCCGGTAGTAGGCGTAGGCCTCCACGTCGTCGGCCGAGGCGTCGCCGAGCCGGGCCCAGGCGTCGAGGAACCGCGGCCACCGGGCGCAGACCGCGCCCAGGGCGGCGTGGCGCTCACCCGCCGGGCGCCCGAGGGCGTCCTCCAGCGCCAGCCGGGCCGCCTCGGGCTCCGGGTCGAGCACCGTGGACGGCGGGCCCTGGGACGACAGGGAGACAGGTCGCTCGTCGGACATGGCTCCGATCGTACGAACTGACCCGCGGCGAGTGTCATATACGCCTTGAACGCGGGTCAGTTCGCCGGGGGGAGGCGAGAATGGGCATCGTGGCCGATTCCACCGATGACCTGCTGGCGTTCATCGCGGCGTCACCCTCGCCGTACCACGCCGTCGCGACGGCGGCGGCGAGGCTGGAGGCGGCGGGGTTCAAGCCGCTGGACGAGGCCGACGCCTGGGACGATGTCGACGGCGCGCGCTATGTCGTGCGGGGCGGGGCCCTGGTGGCGTGGCGCCTCCCGGCCGACACCCCGCCCCACGCCGGCCTGCGGATCGTGGGCGCCCACACCGACTCGCCCAATTTGCGCCTCAAGCCGCACCCGGACACCGGCAACGTGGGCTGGCGCCAGCTCGCGGTCGAGATCTACGGGGGTGCGCTCCTGAACTCGTGGCTCGACCGGGACCTCGGGCTCTCCGGGCGGCTGGCCCTGCGGGACGGCACCGTTCGGCTCGTGCTGATCGACCGCCCACTGGCGCGGGTGCCGCAGCTCGCCATCCACCTCGATCGCGACGTCAACGAACGCGGCCTCATGCTCGACCGCCAGGCCCACATGAGTCCGGTCTGGGGCCTCGGCCCGGTGGACGAGGGCCAGCTCCTTCGGTTGGTCGCGGCCGAAGCCGGCGTGGACGACGGTGACGTAGCCGGCTTCGACCTCATGCTCCACGACCTCACGCCGCCGGCCCGTCTCGGCGCCGAGCGGGAGCTCATCGCCAGCGCCCGGCTCGACAACCAGTTCTCGTGCTGGGCCGGCATCGAGGCCCTCAGCGCGGCGACGGCGGCCGGCGACGTCGTCCCGGTGGTCTGCCTCTTCGATCACGAAGAAGTCGGCTCGGCCAGCACGACGGGCGCGGCCGGGCCGCTGCTCGAGACCGTGGTCGACCGGCTGGTGACAGCCCGGGGCGGTGGCACTGACGCGCGCCACCGCGCCCTGGTGCGGTCGGTGTGCGTGTCGGCCGACATGGCCCACGCCGTGCATCCGAACTACGCCGACCGCCACGAGCCGGGGCACCGGCCCCGGCCCAACGCCGGTCCGGTGCTCAAGGTCAACAGCAACCAGCGGTATGCCACCGACGCCGTGAGCCAAGCCGCCTTCACCCGCGCCTGCGAGCAGGCCGGCGTGCCGTGGCAGGTGTTCGTGTCACGCAACAACGTGCCGTGCGGCTCGACGATCGGCCCCATCACGGCCACTCGCCTCGGCATCGCCACGGTCGACGTGGGCTGTGCCCAGCTGTCGATGCATTCGGCCCGCGAGCTGGCCGGGGCCGACGACCCGGCCCATCTCGTGGCCGCGCTGGGCGCCTTCTTGCATCCGACGTGAGCCGCCACACGTAAGAGCACGCCGAATCGATACCGTGGACGAACCCCCATTTGACTGGAGACTGTCATGAAGGCTTCGGGCCTGATCGCGGGCGGCGCCCTCGTCGCCCTGCTCCTCGCCGGCTGCGGCGGCGACAACTCGGCGTCGGTGAGCAGCGCCACGACCTCCGGCGCCAGCAGTGCGACCACGTCCGGCGACAACAGCAGCGCCACCACGGCGTCCTCCACCGCCAGCAGCGACGCCAGCACCACGACGCCGTCGTTCAAGGGCGACGCCAACAGCGACTTTTGCAACGCGGCCAAAGACATCGCGAGCGGCGATCTGGCCAACGCCTTGTCCGGCGACAATCCCGACTTGAAGGCTGGCTTCCAGAAGGCCAGCGATGCCCTCGCCAAGGCCAAGGACACGGCGCCGAGCGAGATCAAGCAGGACGTCGTGACCGTTGCGGACGCGTTCAAGAAGTACAGCGACTTCCTCGCCCAGTACGACTACGACATCGCCAAGCTGACGGCGGCCGCCCAGAAGGACCCCAAGGTTCTCCAGCAGGCCACCGAGGGCCTCAGCGATCCCAAGATCGACGACGCCAACAACCGCATCGTGGCCTACGCCGAGCAGGTCTGCGGCATCACCACGAGCACGAGCTAGGCGCCGGCCCGGATCTGGGCCTCGTCGAACAACCGCTGCAGCTCCTCGTGCAAGCGCTGGGTCAGGTCGTGGATCGCGGGGCGCGGAACCCGGCCGCCGTCGCTCTCGGCCCACATCGGTTCGCCGATCACCACCGCGACCTTGCGGGGCCGGATGAACCGGGCCCCTTTGGGCATGACCCGCTCGGAGCCGCCGATGCCCACCGGCACCACCGGCACGCCAGCGCGCGCCGCCAGGTAGGCGGCGCCCTCGAAGAGCGGCGCCACCACGGGGCCGCTCTTGCGCTCGCCTTCAGGAAACACCACGAGCGGCTCACCGGCGGCCAGCACCTCGGCGCAGCGGCGTAGGGCTTCCCGATCGGCGCGGCCGCGGCTGACCGGGAAGCCGCCGAGGGCCGACAGGAACCATCCGGCCGCTCGCGTCTTCCACAGGGAGTCCTTGCCCATGTAGCGCAGCCGCCGCCGCGTGGCGGTGGAGGCGTACGGGGTGTCCATGTTGGAGCGGTGGACGGGGGCCAGGACGAAGGCGCCGTGTTCGGGCACGTGGTCGCGGCCCTCCACCGACACGCGGTTCCACGTGCGCACGAAGATGAACACGAGCGAGCGGGCCAGGGCGTAGAACGCCCGCGACGCCAGGCTCTGGCCGACGATGTGGCTCTTGATGCGCGTCACCGCAGGAGGCCCTCGATCTCGTCGAGGATGTCGTCGACGGGTCGGTTGGTGGTGTCGATCACCACAGCGTCGTCGGCCTTGACGAGCGGGTCGTTGGCTCGGCCCTGGTCGAGGGCGTCGCGCTCCGCGATGGACGCCGCCACGTCCTCGTACTGCATGTCGGTGACCTCGCGGTGCCGGCGCCCGGCCCGCACCTCCGGCGACGCCGTCAAGTAGAGCTTGAGATCGGCGTCGGGGAACACCACGGACCCGATGTCCCGGCCCTCGATCACGCCGCCATCGTGGGCGCGCGCCCATTCCCGCTGGCGCCGGTTGAGCTCTTCGCGCACGGCCGGATTGGCGGCCACGATGCTGACGGCCCGCGTCACTTCGGGGCCGCGGATCTCCACCGACGCGTCGACGCCGTCCACCGTCGTCGCCGTGTCGGCGACCGTCATCTCCAGATCGCGGACGAGGTGGGCCACGAGGTCGGCGTCGTCGGGGTCGATGCCGCGCCGCAGGGCGGCGAAAGTGACGCCGCGGTACATGGCGCCGGTGTCGAGGTAGGCCAGCCTCAGGCGCGCCGCCAGGCCCCGCGCCACCGTGCTCTTGCCCGCGCCGGCCGGGCCGTCGATGGCGATGACCCTCACGGAGTGCTCACGGTACCCGCAGCGAGTCGAGCACTTGGAAGAACCCGGGGAACGTCTTGGCCACGCACCCCGGGTCGGCGATCTCGATGCCCGGCACCCGCAACCCGACGAGGGCGAAGCTCATCGCCATGCGATGGTCGTCGTAGGTCTCGACCCGGCCCGGTCGGAAGGGCCCGGGCCGCACCACGAAGCCATCCGGCTCCTCGACGGCGTCGATCCCGAGCCGGCGCAACTCCATGACGACGCCGCCGACTCGGTCGCTCTCCTTGGCCCGGGTGAAGCCGATGCCGGTGACCCGCGTCGGGGTGGCAGCGAAGGCGGCCGTGACGGCCAGCGTGGCGGCGGTGTCGGACAGGCCGGACAGATCGGCCTCGACGCCATGGAGCGGCCGGGCGCCGATGACCGTCGTGTCGTGGTCGGTCTGTTCGACCGTGGCGCCCATCCGCGCCAACAGGCCGACGAAGCCGAGGTCGCCTTGGTGCGATCGCCGTCCGAGTCCGCGCACGGTCACCCGGCCGCCGCAGATCGCAGCGGCGGCAAAGAAGTACGCCGCCGCCGAGGCATCGGGCTCGACGGCGTGGTCGGTGGCGCGATAGCCGCTCGCCGCCACGGCGAAGCCGAGGCCTGACTCTTCCACCGCGACCGACGCGCCGAACGACCGCATGACGTCGACGGTGAGATCGAGATACGGGCGCGACACCGGCGCCGTGGTCAGCCGTAGGTGCAGGCCTCTCGTCATGGCCGGCCCGGCGAGCAGCAGGCCGGATGCGAACTGGCTCGACACGTCGGCGGCGATGGAGACGGTGCCGCCGGCCAGCCCGTCGGCGTCGACGACGAGCGGCAGGTGCTCGCCGGTGACGGCCACGCCCAGGGCGCGTAGCGCGGTCACGAGATCGGCCATCGGTCGCTCCCGCATCCGCGGGGTGCCGTCGAGCACGAAGCGGCCCTTGCCGAGCGCGGCCAGCGGGGCGACGAACCGCGCCGTCGTGCCGGAGGCCCGCACGTCGAGGGTGGCGGACGAGGCGGGGATGGCGCCGCCACAGCCGTCCACGACCACGATGGTGCCGTCGCCCTCAGCGGTGACGGCCACGCCCAGCCGGCGCAGGCAGTCGGCCATCGCTTCGGTGTCGTCGGCGACGAGGGCGTTCGTGAGCGTGCTCGTCCCGGTGGCCAGGGCGGCGCAGGCCAGCGCCCGGTTGGTGACGCTCTTCGAGCCCGGCACCACCACGGTGGCGTCGAGCGGGCCCGCCACCGGCTCGACGGCGTGGGCCCCGGGCTCGGTCACTCCAGTCTCCGCACGCCGGGGCGGAAGCCGCGGGCGATGAGGCCGCCCCGGAACAGGTCGCTGGCCGTCGCCTCGATCAGGAGGATCATGATGCCCTTGGCGCCTTCGGCCGAGTGGTACACCTCGAAGTCGGCGACGTTGACGCCGAGCTCGCTCGCCAACGTGAACACCTCGGCGGCGGCGCCCGGCCGGTCCGGGATGGGGATGCGCACCTCGGCCAGATCGGCGGGCCGGGCCACACGCGTCGGCAGGTTGGTGCGGGCGGCACGCGCTCGCGTCAAGAGGGCGAGCAGCGCGTCGCGGTCGGTGCGGTCGACGACGTCGCGCACGCTGCGGAGCCCGGCGATGAGACCGTCGAGCCCTTCCACGATGGCGGCTCGGTTGTCCTCGCAGATGTCGGGCCAGATGGCTGGATGGCCGGCGGCGATGCGCGTCATGTCGCGGAACCCGCCCGCCGCCAAGCGCAGGAGCGCGGCGTGTTCCTCGGCCCGATCGTCGGCCAGCGTCATCAGCGTGGCCGCCGCCAGGTGAGGTACGTGGCTCACCACGGCCACCAGGCTGTCGTGCCGCTCAGGCGTGAGCGTCACGACTTCGGCCCCCAAGCTCGACACGATCGACGCCACGGTGGCGAACACCTCGTCGGTGGTCTCCACGGTGGGCGTGAGCACCCACACCGCCCCTTCGAACAGCTCGCCGTCGGCGCCCTCGAGGCCCTCCTGCTCGGAACCGGCCATGGGGTGCCCACCGAGAAATCGCCGATCGGTGATGGACGCCACGACGGACGCTTTCACTCCGGCCGTGTCGGTGACGAGCCCGGTGGTCGTCTCCAAGACGTGCTTGGCGGCGTCGGGCACCGCCAGGGCGGGCACGGCGACGAAGGTGACCTCGGCGCCCGGGTCGAGGCCGGCCTCGTCGATCACCTCGAGTCGGACGGCCGCCGCCACCTGGGCCACGTCGACGTCGGTGCCCTGCACCCGCCAGCCGCGGGCGCGCAGGGCCCGGCCGACGCTGCCCCCGATGAGGCCGAGCCCAACCACGTTGGCCCGGCGCGCCTCACTCACGAGAGAGGTCGGGGCGCAGTTGGGCGGCGCCTTCGAGGAACACGTGCTTCAGCTCGGCTCGCGACCGCTCGGTGTCGATGTGCAGCAGGACCCGGACACACCGCGGCATGGCGTCGTCCACGTCGAGCTCCTGGGCGCCGAGCAGGGCGACGTCGTCGAGGCCGAAGGCCCGCGCCGCCGTGGCCGGGAACGTGGAGCGGATGTCGGGTGTGGCCGTGAGGAAGATGCTGATCACGTCGTCGGATTCGAGGCCGTTGCGCTCGAAGAGGGCGGCGAACAGGGCCTTGACCCGGGTGCGCATCTGCTCCGGGGTGTCCTCATCGAGCGTGGTGGCGCCCCGCAGGGCCCGCACGGCCATCGCTCGGATGGTACTGGCGGGTCAGCCCTTGACGAACTCGAGCAGGTCCTGGTTGAGCCGACGGCGGTGGGTGAAGAACAGCCCGTGTGGCCCCTGCTCGTAGACACGCAGCTCGCTGCCGGGGATCAGCTCCGCCGTCCGCCGGCCGGTCAGGTCGAGCGGGGCGCCGGCGTCGCTGTCGCCGTGGATGACGAGGGTGGGGACGGCGATGGCGGCCACGTCGGGGCGAAAGTCGGTGGCGTTGTACTCACGCTGCATCTGCACAGTGGCGAGCGGCGACGCCGCCATGATGAGGTCGAGGGCCCAGCCGACGACGGCGTCGGAGACCTCCAGGCCGACATGGCGACCGAAGAACGGACCCACGTTGTCGGTTAGGTACGTGGGCCGGTCCTCGAGCAGCGCGTCGCACATCGCATCGAAGAACTCGGCCGGGACGCCCATCGGGTTGTCGGGTGTCTGGAGGAGGAACGGCGTCACCGGTGAGACGAGGGCGAGCCGGGCGACGCGGCTGTCGCCGTGGCGCGTGAGGTAGCGAGCCGCCTCGCCCGCCCCCATCGAGTGGGCCACCAGGGTGACGTCGGTGAGGTGGAGTTGCACCAGCAGCTGGGCCAGGTCGTCGGCGTTGGTGTCGGGGTCGTACCCGCGGCCCGGGTCGTCGGACCGACCGCAGCCGCGCCGGTCGAAGGCGATGGCGCGCAGGCCGGCAGCGGCCAGCGCCGTCATCTGGTACTCCCACATCCCGGCGGTGATGACCCAGCCGTGGGAGAACACCACCGGGGGGCCGTCACCCCAGTCGAGGTAGTGGATGGTGGTGCCGTCGGTCGTGGTGATGGTGGGCATGCCCTCAGTAGACGACGGCAGACCGGTGGCGATCGATGACCTGTCAGGTCATGGTCACGGGTCGGTGGCGGCGCCGTACAAGCCGCGCACCTCGGCGACGGTCAGCGACCGCCACTCGCCCGGTCCCAGCCGGCGGTCCGACAGGGGCCCGATGCGCAACCGGACGAGGCGGAGCACGGGGTGGCCGACGGCGTCGCACATGCGCCGCACCTGGCGGTTGCGGCCCTCGTGGATGGTGATGCGCAGCACGCCGGGCTCGGGCTGGCTCACCGCCGCCGGTGCCGTGAGGCCGTCCTCGAGGTCGATGCCGTCGCGCAGGCGGCGCAGGGCACCGGCCGAGACGCGCCCGTTGTCGACGTGGGCCAGGTACTCCTTCTCGACGCCGTGGCGCGGATGGGTGAGGAGTTGGGCCAGGTCGCCGTCGTTGGTCAGCACGAGCAGGCCCTCGGTGTCGGCGTCGAGCCGTCCCACCGGATAGACGCGGGGCTCGGCCGGCACGAGGTCGACCACCGTCGTCCGTCCGTGCGTGTCCTTGGCCGTCGACACCACTCCTCGAGGCTTGTTGAGGACGTAGTGGACGAGGCCGGGGCGGACCGGCACCGGTGTGGCGTCGACCTCGACGCGATCCACGTCGGCGTCGACCCGGCGGCCGAGCACCGCGACCTCGCCGTTCACCGTGACGCGCCCGTCGGCGATCAGCTCCTCGCACACCCGCCGGCTGCCGTAGCCCGCCGCCGCCAGCACCTTCTGGAGGCGCTCAGGCTCCATCCGGGGGCGTGACGCGGAGGCCCTCCTCCAACGCCTCGAGGACCTCGGCGCCCGGCACGAAGTCGGCGAGGGCCGGCAGGTCGGCGAGCGAGTTCAGCCCGAGCTTCTCGAGGAACAACGGCGTCGTGCCCCACAGGACCGCCTGTCCAGGCCCGGGGTCGCGCGCCACCTCCATGATGTATCCGCGCGCCTGGATTGTGCGCATCACGCCCTCGGGATCGACGCCGCGGATTGCCGCCACCTGCGCCCGCGAGACCGGCTGCTTGTAGGCCACGATGGCCAGCGTCTCCAGGGCGGCGGCCGACAGCCGCGCGCTTTGGCCCTCGAGCACGAAGCGCTCCACGTACGGGGCCAGGTCGGGGTGGCTCTGGAAGCGGTAGCCGCCCGCCACCCGCACCAGCTGGAAGCCGTGGCCTGCTTCCTCGTACGTCTCGGCCAGGCGGTGGCACAGCGCCTCCACGGTGGTCACCGGCACCTCCAGCAGCTGGGCCAGCAGCTGGGGCTCGACCGGCTCGGGCGAGACCATCACGACGGCCTCGATGGCGCGCACGGCGTCGGGGTGCACGTTGTCGTCCACGGCTCAGCCCTCGTACCGATCGACACCGGCCAGCGCGGCGGCCACGTCGACACCGCCGCCGGCCCAGGTGATCTGGATGTCGCCGAACGTCTCGGCTTGGTCCAGCTCCACCAGGCCCTGCTTGAAGAGCTCGAGCACGGCGAGGAACCGCACGATGACCTCGAGCCGGCCCGCCAGGCCGGACGTCAGTCGCCGGAACCCGATCCGCCCGGCCCGCGCCACCTCGTCGACGAGCTCGGCCACGGCGTCGGCCACGCTGACCCGGATGGGCGCCACGTGGGCCAGGTCGACGTGGGGCACGGCCTTGGGCGCGGTGGCCCGCATGTAGGCGTCGCGCAGCTTGGCCGGCGTGATGCCTTCCAGGAGGTCGGGAGTCAGCTCGGCGAAGCGGGCCTCGATGACGGCGGCGCGCGGATACGAGCGGCTGGCCACGTCGGCCAGCCGGGCCAGGGTCGAGGCGACGTCCTTGAACGTCTTGCACTCGAGCAGCCGGGCCAGCAGGAGGTCGCGCTCCTCCCAGAGGGCGAGTTCCTCGTCGAGATCGATGTCGTCGCGCCCTGGCAGCAGGCGCCGGGCCTTGAGCTCCACGAGGGTGGCGGCGATGAGCAGGAACTCGGTGGCCACATCGAGGTCGAGGCTCTGGATGTGCTCGAGCTCGGCCAGGTAGGCGTCCACGATGGCGGCGAGAGAGACCTCGTACAGGTCGACCTGCTCTCGCAGGATGAGGTGGAGCAGCAGGTCGAACGGGCCCTCGTAGACGGGTGTCGTCACCTCGTAGGCCATCGCCTCAACGCTACTGGCGGGGATGCCGACGGCGGTGGCAATCGCGCCTGGCGGGTACCCTGACCTGCTCATGACCCGAGTGCTGTCCGGCATCCAACCGACGGGTGACACCCACCTCGGCAACTACCTCGGCGCCATCCGGGTCTGGGTCGCGGGCCAGTACGAGCACGACAGCTTCCACCCCATCGTCGACCTGCACGCCATCACCATCCCGCAGGACCCGGCCGAGCTGCGCGCCAGCACGCTGAACATGGCGACGATGCTGATCGCCGCCGGGCTCGATCCCGAGGTCTGCACGTTGTTCGTGCAGAGTCACGTGCCCGAGCACAACCAGCTCGGCTGGATGATGGAGTGCACGGCGTCGATCGGCGAGCTGCAGCGCATGACGCAGTTCAAGGACAAGGCGGCCAAGCAGACCGGCTTCGTGTCGTCCGGGCTCCTGACGTACCCGGCGCTCCAGGCCGCCGACATCCTGCTGTACGACGCCGACCTGGTTCCGGTGGGCGACGACCAACGCCAGCACATCGAGCTCACCCGCGACCTCGCCATCCGGTTCAACAACCGCTACGGCGAGACGTTCGTCGTGCCCGAGGCGGGCATCCCGAAGGTCGGCGCCCGCGTGATGGATCTCCAGAACCCGACGGCCAAGATGTCGAAGTCGGCCGACTCGCCCCAGGGGACGGTGCTCGTGCTCGACCCGCCCGAGGTGATCGAGCGCAAGTTCAAGCGGGCCGTCACCGACTCGGGCACCGACGTCGTGTACGACCCCGAACATCGCCCGGGCGTGGCGAACCTGCTCGCCATCCTCGCCGCCGCCACCGACCGCACCCCGCAGGAGGCGGCGGCCGGCTACTCGCAGTACGGCCCGTTGAAGGCCGACACCGGCGCCGCCGTCATCGAGCTGCTGCGGCCGGTGCAGGAGCGCTACGCCGCGCTCCAGTCGGACCCCGCCGAACTGGCCCGGCTGCTCGCCCTCGGCGCCGCCAAGGCGCGCGAGGTGGCATCGAAGACGCTCACCCGGGCCCGCGACGCCATGGGCTTCCTGGCGCCGGGCTGACCGCCCCCCTTCCGTTTCACGCTTGTTTGAGAACCTCTCAGGTTCCTCAGCAAGCGTGAAACGCAGGGGTTGTTACACAGAGTCGTCGGCGGCGCGAAGAGCGGCCAGGGCGTCGGCCGGCGCGTCGGCAGTACCGCCGACGAGCGCCACGGTCACCGGATCGCTGCCGGCGCGGCGCAGGAGATCGGCGCCGATCGGTTCGTGACGGGCGTAGCGGGCGATGCGGTCGTCGCCGTGTCCCACCCGCTCGCGCCCCACGACGGCGATCACGACGGTGGCCCCCACCCGGGCGAACGTCCCGAGGCCGGCCTCGACTTTGCCGCAGTCGTGCAGCAGCGCGCCCGCCATCACCGGCCGGTCGGCGCCGTACTCGCCGGCCATCCGTCGGGCCACGGAGATGGCGTGGCGCCGATCGGCGTTGGCCATCCGCCGCCACAGCCGGATCTCGCTCGCCGACAGCTGCGCCTCGGCCCACGCTTCGTCGCCGGGCGCGGGTGGCTGGCGCGACAGCGACCCGACGAATCGCCGCACCAAATGCCGACTCGTTCGTGACCAGTCGGCCGAGGATGCGGAATCCGCACCATCAGCCGACTCGTCGCCAGGCTGTCGGCTCATGATGCGCGCCCCCGGGCGCGGGGGTGGGCGGCGTCGTAGACGGCGCGGAGGCGCTCGGTGGAGACCCGCGTGTACACCTGCGTGGTCGAGATCGAGGCGTGCCCGAGGAGCTCCTGCACGATGCGGATGTCGGCCCCGTGCTCGAGCATGTGGGTGGCGCACGAATGCCGCAGGACGTGGGGCGACAGCCGCCCGTCGAGACCACACCGGATCCCGTAGGCACGCACGATCGCCCACGCGCCTTGACGGGACAGGCGGCCGCCCCGCTGGTTCAAGAAGACGGCCTCGGCGTCGTGGCGACGGGCCCACCGGGCCGGCACCATCGCCCCCCGGCCGCCGGGCGCCAGCCACTCCCGCAGGGCGGCCCGGGCCGGCCGCCCCACCGGCACGATGCGCTCCTTGGCTCCCTTGCCGAACACCCGGACGAGGCCGCCGTCGAGATCGAGGTCGCCGAGCGATAGGCCGCACAGCTCCGAGATGCGCATGCCCGTGCCGTACAGCACCTCGAGGATGGCCCGGTCGCGGCGGTGCACCGGGCCGGTGCCCACCACCGCGTCCAGCAGGGTGAGAACCTCCTCCTCGTCGAGCGGCTTGGGGAGCCCGGCCGGCACCCGGGGTGGTTCGACGTCGGCGGCGGGATCGGCGGCACCGTCCTCCTCGGCGAGGAACCGGTGGAGGGTCCGCACGGCCACCAGCGCCCGGGCCACCGAGGCGGGCGCCCGGCCGGCATCCCGCAGGGCCGCCACGTAGCGGGCCACGTCGGCCTCGGCCACGGTGTCGAGACGGTGGCCGCCCGCGACGAGCCACGCCATGTACCCCTGGAGATCCCGCCGGTAGGCGGCCAGGGTGTTGGCGGAGCGCCCCCGCTCCACCGCCAGCCAGGTGAGGAACTCCTCGGCCGGCTTGGGCAGCGCGGCGGTGGTCATCCCCCGGCGGCGAGACGCCGTTCGGTCAGCAGCAGGCCGATCACCGTCTTGGCATCGGTG
>DASXAI010000815.1:0-9982 GCA_036406775.1 Acidimicrobiales bacterium | reverse complement strand
GGGCTGGCCAAGGTCGACCAGTGGGTCCAGCAGTTCGCCACCGGCGTCGTGCTCATCGCCGCCCTCGCCCTCACCGGGTACCAGGTGCGGCGGGCAGGAGCCGACGCTCGGCGGGCCCGGGCCCGCAGCGGTCCGGCCGGTCCGACGCCAGCCACCGAAGGTCCGGCCCTTGTGGCGGATCAGCCGGTCGCCGACCGCACCTGAGTGGAGGGGTCAGCTCGCGAGTCGGACGGCGCGTGCGGCGGAGGGAATCCAGCTCTCCGCCCGGGGGTACAGGAACGACATCCCGGGCGGCGGTCGGAACGGACGCCACTCGCCTTCGGGGCACGCCAGCCGGTCGGCGACGGCGACCGTGGCAGGGATGTTGTAACCGAGACCGCTGTGGGTACCGAAGACCTCGATGTTCTCGCACGCGGCACCGATCGTGTCGATGCACGTGTGCCACCGCACGATGCCGTCCGTCCGGGTGTAGATGGACGTCGTCGGTACCGGCACGGGCTCCCGTTCCTCCTCGGCCGGGATGTCTCCGAGGAAGGGGTCGACCGGTGGGCCGACGGAGTCGTACAACGACGAGGCATGGCTGCGATCGCCCACGCGGAAGCGGTACGGACTGGCGAGGGTGATCACGGAGCGCACGACGTCGGGGTGCCGGCGCGCCAGCTCGCGGGCGAAGATGCCACCGAGGCTCCATCCCAACAGGCTCACGTTGCGGCCGCTCTCCCGACGGAGGTCGAGGACGCGCTGTTGCAGACCGCGCAGCACCGCGGGATGAGCGCCCATGTTTCGCCCGAGTTTCCAACCGTGCGCGGCGTGGCCGTTGCGCGAGAGCACGGCGCGCAGGAGCTCGGTGGACCGGTCGGACGCCGTGAAGCCGGGGAGGACGAGCACGGGGTGCCCGTCGCCTCGAGCGATGAAGCCCATGAAGGGCGACGCCGCCAAGAAGGAGCCGTACTCCCAAACCGCCAATGGTTCGAGCGCCAGCCGTTGATACGGCGGGGGCCCTACTGGACGCCGCCCCGACATGGCCTGAGCGTACGTCGCGCCAACGACGAGTGCACGATTTCTCGGTCAGAGTCGAGGCATTGATGATGAGGATCTGAGCTGAGGAGAGGAGCTCATCGTGCAGCAGCTCAACCAGCAGGACGCCATGTTCCTCTACTCGGAGAAGCCGAGAGCACCCATGCACCTCAGCTCGGTGCACATCTACGACCCGGCGACGACGGCCACCGGTGAGATCACCTTCGAGCAGTTCGTCGACCACGTTCGATCACGGCTGCCGTTGGCGCGGGTCCTGCGCCGGAAGCTGGTTCGAGTCCCGATGGACCTCGACTATCCCTACTGGGTCGAGGACGATGCCTTCGACCTCGGATTCCACGTCCGCCGGCTGAGCCTGCCCGCCCCCGGCGACTGGCGGGCGATGTGGGACCTGGCCGCGGCCCTCCACTCCGATCCACTCGATCTGTCACGGCCACCGTGGGAGCTGTACTTCATCGAGGGGCTCGACGCCGTGGAGGGCTACGCCCCCGGCAGCTTCGCCATGCAGATCAAAGTGCACCACTGCGCCATCGACGGCATCGCCGGCATCGAGTTGATGAACGCCCTTCACGACGTGTCGCCGGAGGGACGCGGCATCATCGTCGACCCCTGGCGGGGCGAGCCCGACCCTGACGGCTTGACGCTGATGGCGTTGGCGACGGCCAACGCCGTGCGAGCACCGCAGCGCGCGTTCGAGTTCATGTCGCGCTCGGCCGCAGCGCTGATGCCGTGGACCGGGTCCCGACCCGGTCTGCCCCAATGGGCCAGCAGGAGCCGCCCGCCCCGGACGTTGCTCAACCAGCGCGTGACGATCAACCGCGTCGGTGACGCCATCGTGATCGATCTGGCCGAGACCAAGCGAGTGAAGGCGGCGGTGCCGGGGGCGACGGTCAACGACGTGCTCCTCGCCGTGGTGGGCGGCGGTGTGCGGTCGTACCTCATGTCCAAGGGCGATCTTCCCGACACGCCGCTCCTTGCCGGAGTGCCAATCTCCATGCGGACCGAGGCCGACGCCGGTGAGCCGGGCAACAAGATCTCGATGATGCTCGTCTCGTTGGGCACCGACGTCGAGGATCCCCGCAAGCGGCTCGAAGCCGTGCAGCGCTCGACGTCGCAGTCGAAGGAACAGAGTCAAGCCGTCGAGGCGCGGGTGATGGCCGACAGCGCCGAGCTGTTCCCGGGCGCGCTGCTGGGTCTGGCGGTGCGGGCCAACGCCGCCACGAACGCCGAGGGCGTCACGGCGCAGATCGGCAATGTGTGCGTCACCAACGTCCCGGGGTCGCAGGTGCCGCTCTACCTGTGCGGGGCCGAGATGCAGGCGTACTACTCACTCGGGCCGGTGTACGACAACGCCGGTCCGATCCACCTCGTCGTGAGCTACCACGGCAAGATCTATCTCTCGGTGACGACGTGCCGTGAGATCGTCCCCGACATCGAGGCCTATGTCGGGAGCCTGCGCCGGTCGTGGGAGGAGCTCCGGGCCGCCACCGTGGGCGCCGGCACCGCGACAGGGGAGCAGCCGCCGTCCAAGCCGCGTGCCCGGGCCAAGCCCCGCTCCCGACCGACCAAGCAGGCCTGACCCCGCCCCACAGCCCGCCCGTGGCGCCCGTTGGTGCGGATTCCGCCCCGTTCGGCGACACAAGCGGGGTGCGCCGGCGCGCCGGCAGCCAACGCTTCTCGATTTCTCATGAGGATCTTCGGCGGGGCCGGTTGACATGACGGGCGGTGCGCACTATAGTACGTGCCATCGCCAAGCATGTTGCGAAAGGATCACTCCCCATGGACACCCTGACCGAGACCATTTCCACCATCAACGAGACGGCCCTCAAGGCCATCGGCACCTTCCAGGAGCAGGTCCTGGCCTTCCACCGTGACCTGGCCGCCGCCCTGGGTCGGGTCGAGCTTCCCTCGTGGCTGCCCACGCCCGACCCGTCGACCGACGTCAAGGTTGACGACCTGGTCAAGGAGGTCTACGACTTCCAGGCCCAGCGTGTCGAGGCCGACAAGCAGTTCGCCCTCGGGCTGGTCGACATCTGGGCCCCCGCGGCCCGCAAGGCCGCTTCGGCCTCGAAGTCGGCGGCGAAGTAACCCCCGCGCCGCTGGGCGGGACTCGAGGAACACCGAGCGGCTGGTGATCACCACCAGCCGCTCGGTTGTTTCGCGTCTACGGCTCAGTCCGCCTCGTTGGCTTCCACGTAGCTGCGCACCACGCTGAGGAGCGCCTGCTTCTGCGCATCGGTGAAGCGAGGGTCGTGGCGGATGGCGTCCTCCGTGCGGACGGTGGCCGTCTCGCCGTCGCCCTCCACCGGCAGGCCGGCGGCGTAGTTGATCAACTGGCTCGGTTGGATGCCGAGGCTGGCGGCCAGCGCCCGCAGCACGCGGATCGAGGGCTCGTGGAGGCCCCGCTCGAGCTGGCTCATGTAGGTGTCCGAGAGGTCCGAGAGTCGCGCCAGCTCGCGTTGGGAGAGCTGGTTGATCTGGCGCTGCGCCTTGATGAACTCGCCGAGGCGCTGCAGGTTGTCCTTCCACAGGGATTCGGGCGTGACCATCGCGCGCTGACGATACCGGCCGTGTATTCGCCCGCCGCCGACTATCGCACCGGCGCCGCCTGGCGGGCCATCGCTCGGCCGAGGCGACCGATGCCCTCGCGGATGTCGGCCACCGACAGCTGGCCGAAGGCGAGCCGGAGCCCGGCCCGCTCGGGCTCGTCGACACTGAAGTGGTGGCCGCCGAAGAACGCCACCCGCTCGTCGAGGCCGAGCTGCTCGAGCTCGGGGACGGTGTCGTCGGGGAACTCGAGCCAGATGAAGAAGCCTCCTGGGGGGACGTGCCACGTGCAGTAGGGCGCGCAGTGCTGCTCGAGCGCCTCCACCATGGTGTCGCGCTTGTCCCGGTAGAACGCGTTGACCTGGGCCAGGTGAGCGTCGTAGTAGCCGCCTTCGATGAACCGCGCCACGAGCCGCTGCATGATCGCCGTGGTGCCGAGATCGGTGCGGATGCTCGTGAGCGCGGTCGTAACGTTGGGCGGCGCCGCCGTCCATCCCACGCGCAGGCCGGGCGCGATGGTCTTGGAGAACGAGCCGAGGTGCATCGTTCGCTCGGGTGCGTAGGCCAGGAGTGACGGCGGGAAGCCGTCCTCGTAGCGGAGCTCGCCGTAGGTGTCGTCGTACAGGAGCACGACGCCGAACCGCCGGGCCAGGTCGGCGAGCTGGCGGCGACGGGCATCGGGCATCAGGCGGCCCGTCGGGCTCTGGCACCCGGGGATCGTGTAGACGAGCTTGACCCGCCGGCCCGACGCCTGCAGGTCGGTCAGCAACTCCTCCAAGGTGTCGGCCCGCAGCCCGTCGTCGTCGAGCGGCGCCCCGATCACCGTCGCGCCGGCGAGGCGGAACGTCAGCAGCGCCCCGTGGTACGTGAGGCGGTCGACGATGACGACGTCGCCCGGGTCGAGGAAGGCGGCGGCCGCCATCACCAGCGCCCCCGCGGTGCCGTTGGTGATCGCGATCTGGCCCGGATCGACATCGACACCGTCGTGCTCGGAGTGGCGGGCCGCCAGCACCTCGCGCAGGCCGGCGTACCCGGGCTCGGGTACGTACGTCATGGCGGCGGCGTCATCCTCGCGGAGCACGTCGGGCAAGAGCTCGGTGAGGACGCCCAGCGGGTAGTGCGCCGGGTCCGGCGTCCCCCCGCTGAAGAAGATGGTGCCGGGCGGTGCCGTCAGGTTGCGGGAAAGCCAGACCACATCACGGGTCCGGGCCGCGAGGAGGGAATCGACCTGGTCGTCGTGCACGACGTCGTTGTCTAGTCCTCGTCGCCGGCGCCGCCACAGCCCGCCGCGCCCAGCACGCCGTCCCGCAGCAACTGGCGGGCGTCGTCGCTGCCGTCGAGCAGGCGGTTGACCCGGCGGGTGACCTTCCACGCCGTGCCGTCGCGCACGAGGTCCCACCGCGTGGCCGTCACCCGCCACACCCGGAACTCGTCATCGCTCCGACGATGGAGATGGAAGTAGGCGATGGCGACGGCCTGGTCGCCGTCGACGACCACGTGCGGCACGCCGCCCATCACGTGGGCGGCGCCGGCGTGGATGAGGCCCTGGTGGCCGCGGCCGGCCACCATGCCGGCGATGGCCTCCCGGCCGGTCCACTGGCCGATGCCGGCGTCGTACTCGCCGTCAGCCGTCCACAGCGCCGCCGCCTCGACGTCAGAACCGCTGTCGACCAGCGGCCCGTAGCTGGCGAGGACGCGGTAGATCGCCAGCTCGTCCTCCAGCGCTGCCAGCCGCCGGCTCAGATCGGCCACGGTCTGGGCCAGGTCCTCGTTGCTCACGTCGTGAGCTTCTCGGACGCGGCGCCGTCAGAGCAACCGGCGGTCGCTGGCCCACCGCGACAGCTCGTAGCGGTTCGACAGCTGCAGCTTGCGGAGCACCGCCGACACGTGGGTCTCGATCGTCTTGACGCTCAGCACGAGATCCCGCGCGATCTCCTTGTACGTGTACCCGCGCGCGATGAGCCGCAGCACTTCCCGCTCGCGCGCGGTGAGGGCGTCGAGCTCGGGATCGACGGGCGGGCTGCGATCGCCGGCGAAGGCGTCGAGCACGAACCCCGCGAGGCGCGGCGAGAACACCGCATCGCCCGCCGCCACGCGCCGCACGGCGTCGGCGAGCTCGTCGGCGGTGATCGACTTGGTGACGTAGCCGCGCGCGCCGGCGCGGATGATGGCGATCACGTCCTCCGGTGCGTCCGACACCGACAGGGCGAGGAAGCGCGTCTCCGGTTGGGCCGGTCCCAATCGGCGCAGGACCTCGACGCCGCCCCCGCCGGGCAGGTGGACGTCGAGCAGCACCACGTCGGCGCGAGCGGCGGGGATGCGGGTGACGGCCTCGTCGACATCAGCCGCCTCGCCCACGACGTCGAGGTGCTCGGCCAGTTCGGCTCGCACCCCGGCACGGAACAGGGCGTGGTCGTCGACGAGGAAGACGCGCGGCGTCACGACCGCCTCCGTGGCACCGACACCGACACTTCGGTGCCTTCGCCGGGCTGGCTCCGGACAACGGCGGTCCCGCCGGCGCGCCGCATCCGCCCGACGACGCTGTCGGCCAGGCCCCGCCGGTCCGCCGGCACCGTCGCCGGGTCGAAGCCGGCGCCGCGGTCGCGCACGTAGCCGGTCAACGCGTCGTCGTCGACCTCCACGTAGACGTCGACGCGCACGCCACCGGCATGCCGGGCCGCGTTCGTCGCTGCCTCCCGCACGGCGGCCACCATGGCGCGTGCCGGTTCGTCGAGCGGGGCGTCGCCGACGATCACGAGCTCGATCGGTACCTGCTGGTCGTCCTCGACGGCGGCCAGTTCGCGAGTGAGCGCGCTGGAGAGCGTGGTGACGCCGCTCGTCGGCGAGCCGTAGAGCCACTCCCGCAGCTCGCGTTCCTGCCGGCGGGCCAGCGCCGCGACTTCGCGGTTGGCGCCGGCTCGGTGCTGGATGAGGGCGAGCGTCTGGAGCACGCCGTCGTGCAGGTGCGCCGCGATCTCGGCCTTCTCCTCACTGCGGATGCGGGCGCGCCGCTCGGCCGTCAGATCCGACGCCAACCGCGCCAGTCTCGGTCCGAAGAGCAGTGCGATGCCGACGGCGGCGAGGGCGGCGCCGATCACGCTGCGTCCAAGGGCGGCCAGGTCGCCGGTGAGGACGTTGAACGCCACGAAGCCGACGATCACCAGGGCGACGCCCACCGCGATCCGCACGGCCGCCGTCGGGTTCCGGGCCGGCGACTCGGTGCCTCCCGATCGGCCCCACACGAGCACGACGCCAACGGCGGCGATGCCACCGACGATGGCTACGGCATCGGTGATCCACACCCCGGCGGCGCGCAGGACGAGCATCACGCCGATCACGACAGCGAGGGCCGCCACGTCGTCGACGCGGTGCACGGGCCCGGCCGGCGCCGGATCATCGTCGACGGGAAGGGCGAGCCAGAGGCCGCCGTACACCAGCACACCGAAGCCACCCGCCAGCGACAGCAGGAGCATCCCCAGCCGCACGACGCTCACGTCGAGGGCCAGCCCGCGCGCCAGACCGGCGCAGACGCCGGCGATCACGCGGCCCTGACGTTGGCGCGAGATGCGGTCGAGACCCGGCAGGTGCACGAGAGGGATGATCGCATGGAGCCCCTCGAGCACACATCAGGGTTCGACCAGGGTCATCCCTGATGTGGCGCGAGCGGCGCTCGGCGGATGATCTCCTCATGGACACCCCCGAGCCCGCCGGGTCGACGACGGCCCCGGAACCCGGCCGCCCGCTCCCTCCCCCCCAGCCGCCGGCGTGGCGGTCGCTGCGGGCGCGCCATCACGTGCTGGCCGGCGTCTGCCAGGGGCTCGCCGTGGCCACGGGCGTGGACGTCACGTTGGTGCGGCTGGCGTTCATCGCGTTCGGCCTCACCGGCGTCGGCGTCCTCGCCTACGTGGCGCTGGCCTTGGTGCTCCCGGTCGAGGATCCGGCGGCCGGCCGTCCGCTGCTGCCGGCGCCCGCCGACACGGCCCGATGGCTGCGCGTGGCACTGCTCGTCGTCCCGATCCTCAGTCTGTTGGGACTCGTCGGCGGCTGGCGGGGCCCGTTCGGCTTCGGCCTCTGGCCCGCCAAGGGCGCCGGCTTCGGCCTGTTGCTCGTCGCTGTCGGCGTGCTCGTCATCTGGCTGCGGCGGCGCAATGACCGGCTCGACGTCGAGCCACCACCGTCCTCTTCCCCGGCGCCGGTAGCGGGATGGGAGCCGCCGCTGGCCGGCGCCGCGACTGCCGCCGACCGTCCCGACACGGCGGTCGACACTTCCATCGCTCCCGTCGCGCCGCCGCCGGCGGTGCGGTCGTCGACACCACTGAGCCTCACACTGGCGCGGGTGTTCGCGTGGCTCGCCGTGATGGCGGCCGTCGTGGCCGGCGCCGTCACGATCTGGCTCGAGCGCATCCACGCCTTGTCGTTCCCGAAGCCCGTCCTGCTCCTCGCGGCCGGCATCCTCGCCATCGGCCTCGTCGTGGCCGTGGTGATCGTCGCTCGCACGGCGTTGCCCGTCGTGGCGTCGACGTCGGTCCTTCTGGTGCCCGTCGTGCTCCTGCTGGCGTTCGGCTCGTGGCACGGCGGCGTGGGGGACCGCTTCTTCGCCCCGCCCACGCTCGCCGCGACCCAGGACTACCGACTCGCCATCGGTCGCCTCACGCTCGATCTGTCCCGAGCCCCGCTCGACGGCCGCGACGTGACGGTCACCGCCACCGACAAGGTCGGCGTGCTCGAAGTGCTGCTGCCCGCCGACGCCGCCGCCGACGTCCGCGCCCATGTCGGCGCCGGGGAGAGCCGGATCTTCGGACACAGCCACGGGGGCCTCAACGTCACCGACCACACCGTCGACACACCCCCCGGCGCCACGAGCACCGTGCACCTCGACCTCGACGTGGCGGTGGGCGGCCTGAACGTGTGCCGGATGCCGTCGGCCACGGTGCCGTTGGCCGACGGTTGTGCCGGCGTCGTCGCCAGGGCGTGACGGCCGTCCATGGTCCTTCGCCCTCCGCGGAGGCGGGACTAGGGTGACGGCGATTGGTTGGGCCACCACCGTTGGGGGTGTGGATGTTGCCACGAATTCCCTGGACGGGTTCCCGATGGCCGGTGCGCCTCGCAGCCGTGGGCGTGGCCGCCCTCGGGCTCGTCGCGTGCTCCGGCGACAACTCGTCGTCGTCGCAGCGCAGCACGACCACAGCTACCACGGTGACCGCCGTCGGCACGACGACAGCGACAACCGTGGCCGGCGCCACGACGTCGACGGCTCCTACGTCGGTGGCACCCGGACAGACAGCACCGACGGCAACCACCTCGGGCGCCGCCACGACGGCGGCGGGGCGCGTCGTGTCGAACCCGAGCGCGAGTGTGCACCTGGGTGACTCGGGCTCGGGCGTGCGCCAGATCCAGACCGCGCTCGCCGCCCACGGGTACAAGGTCGCCGTCGACGGCCAGTTCGGTCCGCAGACGTCGCAAGCCGTCAAGGACTTCCAGAAGAAGAACGGGCTCACGCAGGACGGGGTGGTGGGCCCGGTCACGTGGGCCAAGCTGCAGGCGTCGTCCTCGACCTCGTCGACCACGAGCAAGGGCACCACGACGACCACGGCCAAGAAGACGACGACCACCACCTGACGGCGCGGCATGGTCCGCGCCTTCGAGTCAGCCGCCACCTAGCATCGCCGCCGCCATGTACAGGGGGAGGGGCCGCGCGGTCCGGCTGGCGGCGATCGCCGCGGTCGTGGCGGCGTGTACCTCCGGTACCGACGCGGCCGTGCGCCCGGTGCCGGCCCCGAGCACCACCGCCGCGGCCGTATCGTTGGGCGCAGCCGCGCCCGTCACTCCGACGTCGACGCCAACCGACGCGTCGACCACCGTTGCTCCCAGCACTGCGGCGCCGACGCCAACCGACGCGTCGACCGCGGTTGCTCCCAGCACTGCGGCGCCGGTGTCCGCCGTCGTCGCCGAGAACGCCAAGCCGGGGACAGCCGACTGGCGCATCCCCGCGGGCACCGGACGCCAGATCTCGGGCTACGCGGACACAACCAGCGCCCAACGCGGCGACACCGTGACGTTGTTCGTCTCGTCGACGGCCGGCTGGGACGTGACCGCCTACCGCATGGGCTGGTACGGCGGCGACATGGGCCGGTTGGTGTGGCGCTCGCCGAAGCAGAACGCGGTGTCGCAGCCGGGACCGACGGTCGACAGGGCCACCCACATGGCCGAGGCTCGATGGTCGCCGTCGCTGCGCGTCACCGTGGGCACCGACTGGGTGCCCGGCGACTACCTCCTGGTGTTGCGGTCGAGCGACGGCGGCGCCCACGACGTCCCGCTCACGGTGCGCGACGACGATTCGGCGGCGGGCCTCGTGATCGTCAACGCCGTCACGACGTGGCAGGCGTACAACCCGTGGGGC
>DASXAI010000814.1:0-3223 GCA_036406775.1 Acidimicrobiales bacterium | reverse complement strand
CGGCGAACCGGCGAGGCGCGACACACCCCGATGGACCGGGACGAGCCGGCCGCGATCGTGGGCGCGCTGCCACGCCGAACGACTGGCGAGGGTGCGGAACTGATCGAGCGTGACCAGACCGTGCTGGCCTCCAGCAAGGCGGTGGAGCTCAGGAGTCACGCGGGAGGGTGTGCGCCGCCGCCGCGGAAGCGGAAACCAGACCCGGCTCGGTCCATCGGGCATGATCGGCCGGTGAGCGATCGCTACGAGCCCTTCGAGGGCCTGCGGGTCGAGCGGCGGGACCACGGGGTGCTCCTCGTCACCATCGACCGGGCCGAGAAGCTGAACGCAACCAACGCGCCGATCCACCGGAGCCTCGGGCGCATCTGGCCCGCGGTCAGCGACGATCCGGACACGCGGGTCGTCGTCGTGACGGGCGCCGGCACGGCGTTCTCGAGCGGCGGCGACCTGGAGTGGATCAGCGGCCAGGTCGAGAACTATCCGCGCACGATGCAGGTCCTGCACGAGGCGTCCGACATCGTCCGCAACATGATCGACTGCGACAAGCCGATCGTGTCGGCCATCAACGGGATCGCCGTCGGCGCCGGCCTCGCGTGTGCCCTCATGGCCGACATCTCCGTCATCGCCGAGGATGCCCGCCTGAGCGACGGTCACATGCGCATCGGCGTGGCCGCCGGCGATCACGCCAACATCATCTGGCCGCTGCTGTGCGGTATGGCGAAGGCGAAGTACTACCTGCTCACTGCCGACTTTCTCGACGGCCGCGAGGCCGAGCGCATCGGCCTCGTGTCGCGCGCTGTCCCTCGGGACGAGGTCCTCCCCACCGCCCTCGCCATCGCCGAGCGGCTCGCCACCGGACCACAGGACGCCGTCCGCCTCACCAAGCGGGCCCTCAACCACTGGCTCCGCGAGGCCATCCCGGCGTTCGAGGCGTCGCTCGCCTTCGAGATGCTGACGTTCCTCGGCCCCGACGCCGGCGAGGGCATCGCGTCGGTGCGCGAGAAACGGTCGCCCTCGTTCCCGTCGGCGTCGTGAACGCCGACTTGGAGCTGGCGCTCGAGCTGGCCGAGCTGGCCGACGCCGTCGCCCTCCCCCGCTTCCGGGCCCGTGACCTCGCCGTCGAGACCAAGAGCGACGACTCGCCCGTGACCGAGGCCGACCTCGGCGCCGAAGCGGTCATGCGCCGCGCCCTCGACGCCGCTCGGCCCGACCACGCCGTGCTGGGCGAGGAGGAAGGGCTCGTCGGGCCGGCCGACGCCATCCACCGCTGGGTCCTCGACCCGATCGACGGCACCGCCAACTACGTGCGGGGCATCCCCATCTGGGCCACGCTCATCGCGTTGATGGAGAGCGACGACGTACTGGTTGGTGTCGTCTCCGCCCCGGCCCTGGGTCGCCGCTGGTGGGCCGCCCGCGACGAGGGCGCCTACGCCGACGGCACCGCGATCCACGTCTCGGACATCAGCACCTTGCCCGAGACGCACCTGGCCCACGGCGGGGTCGGGACGTTCTACGAGTACGGCCACGGCGACGCCCTCGTCGACCTCACCCGGCGCGTGTGGCGTTCCCGTGGCATCGGCGACTTCTGGATGCACTGCCTCGTCGCCGAGGGCGCGTTCGACGTGGCCGTGGAGCCCATCGTGTCGCTGTGGGACCTGGCCGCCATCACCGTGATCGTGGAAGAGGCGGGCGGGCGGTTCAGCGACCTGTCCGGGCGGCCCGGGCCGTCAGGCGGCTCGGCCGTCTCCACCAACGGCCGGCTGCACGACGAGATCGTGGCCGCCTTCCGGCGGCCCGATCACGCCGTCTAACCGAGTTCGGACCCGACGACCGAGACGAAGCTCACGCAGGCGCCGGGCGCCCCGCCCAGGTTGTGGGTGAGGGCCTTGCTCTTGCCGGCGGCCACGCTCTTGATCTGGCGCTCGGCCGGTGCCTCCTGGCGCAGCTGGAGCCAGGCCTCGAACAGCATCCGCAGGCCGGACGCCCCGATCGGGTGGCCGAACGACTTGAGGCCGCCGTCGGGGTTTACCGGGAGCTCCCCGTCGAGGTCGAAGGTGCCGGCCAGCACTTCCTTCCACGCCATGCCCCGCTCGGCGAAGCCGAGGTCTTCCATGAGGACGAGCTCGGTGGGCGTGAAGCAGTCGTGCACCTCGGCCATGGCCAGCTCGGCGCGCGGGTTCGTGATGCCGGCCTGGGCGTAGGCATCCTCGGCCGAGCGCACGACCTCGCGGAACGAGGTGTAGTCGTACGTGGGATCGATGGGTCCGGCCGCCGGGCCGGCCACGAACGACAGCGCCTTCACGAACAGCGGCTTGTCGGTGTACTTGTGGGCGTCCTCGGCCCGCACGACGATGGCCGCCGCCGACCCGTCGCTCACGCCCGAGCAGTCGAAGATGCCGAGCGGTCCGGCGACGAGCGGCGAGCACGCGATCGTGTCCTTCGCCACTTCCTTGCGGAACTGGGCCCGCGGGTTCAGCGCGCCGTTGTGGTGGTTCTTCCACGCGATGCGCGTGAGGACGTCCTTCATCTCGGCTTCGTCGACGCCGTACTTCTTGGCGTAGGCCGGGGCGAGCAGGCTGAACGACGCCGGCGCGGTGAGCGTGGGCAGCGTGCCGTCGTTCGGGATGCTGCCGCCGACGAGGCCCGAGTAGCCGGAGTCCTTCAGCTTCTCGACGCCGATGGCCATGGCGACGTCGAAGGCGCCGGACGCCACCGCGTAGCACGCGTTGCGGAACGCCTCCGAGCCGGTGGCGCACATGTTCTCGAGCCGGGTAACGGGCTTGTAGTCGATCTTCAGCGGCCGGCTCAGCGTGAGGCCGGACACGCCCGAACCCATCGTGCCGAGCCAGAAGGCGTCGACGTCGTCGAGCGCGACGGCGGCCGACTTCAGCGCCTCGGTGGACGACTGCAGGAGCATGTCGTCGGTGCTCCTGTCCCAGTGCTCACCGAAGGGTGTGCAACCCATCCCGACGATGGCTACCTGATCACGGATTCCCTTACTGGCCATGGCTCAGCTTCCTCCTCGGACCGGTCGCGCCTTCCAGAAGTAATTGTGTATCCCGTCTTGCGTAAAAAGACGACGGAACGCGCGCGTCCCTCACGGCGCCCGCCATGTTCAGCCTGCTCGCCCCCGCCTACGCGAAGAAGTACGGCGTCAGCGACGAGCAGCTGAAGGAAGTCATGACGCGCATCGCGTGGAAGAACCACAAGAACGGCGCGCTCA
>DASXAI010000813.1:0-2007 GCA_036406775.1 Acidimicrobiales bacterium | reverse complement strand
GCGGGTACGCCGAGGATGATCGAGGCCACGAGCGTGACCTCGTAGCTCTCGAAGAGGTCAGCGGCCATGCCGGCACAGTCGCCCACGTTGTCGCCCACGTTGTCGGCGATGGTGGCCGGATTGCGAGGGTCGTCCTCGGGGATGCCGGCCTCCACCTTGCCCACGAGGTCGGCGCCCACGTCGGCCGCCTTGGTGAAGATGCCGCCGCCGACCCGGAGGAACAGGGCGAGCAGCGACCCACCGAACCCGAACCCGATCAGGATGGCCGAGCTCGTGTTCTGGAAGATCATGATGATGAGCGTCGCCCCCAACAGGCCGAGGCCGACGCAGAACATCCCGCAGACGCCGCCCGTCCGGAATGCCACCCGCAGTGCGGCCGGCATCGACCCGGTCTTGGCGGCGGCTGCCGTCCGTACGTTGCCGCGCACGGCCAGGCTCATGCCTATGAAGCCGGTGAGGCCGGACATGACGCAGCCCAGCAGGAAGGCGCCGGTGCGGAAGGTGCCCGACTGGGCGAAGTTCAGGGCTTCGCTCCCGTCGGCCTTCTTCACCGCCACCGACGTGAGGAACACCACGACGAGCAGCGGGATGAGGATGAAGGCGATGGTGCGGAACTGCCGCTTCAGGTAGGCGAGGGCGCCCTCCTGGATGGCCTTGGCGATCTCCCGCATCGTGGGCGTCCCCTCGTCCTCGGCGAGGACGCCGCGGGTGAGGAGGAAGCCGACGCCGATGGCGAGCAACGCCGTGAGTGCGGCGCCGACGAGGATGAACCACTCACCGCCGTGCAGCGTGAAGTCTTGGTAGCCACCCTCGGCGGCGAATACGTGGGTCACCGATGTCCCTCTGGGAGTCGTCAGGCGCGTCGTGGGCGCGGGATGTCAGTCGCAATACAGCCGCGGGAGTCTAGAAAAAGGCCGGACCGGCGCGAAACCGGACGAATGGCTCATTGCGGTGGTGGTCGGGTGTCGGCCAGGCGGACGGGACCAGCGGCGGTGTAGCCGGCCCCGGCTGGTACGGAGGCGGCGAGATCCACGACGACGTCGGACGGGGCGAAGCTGGTCACGCAGATCTGGCCACCTGCCCCGACGCCCACCAGCGCCAGGTTGGCCGTGGCCGCGCCGGCCAGGTAGTTCAGGCTCGAGGCCACCGGTGGCGCCCCACCGCAGGGATAGACGGTGAGGTACCCGGGGCCGCCAGGGTCGGCGGCGGTGACCGTGATGGCGACCGCGCCGGCGCCCGCCGGGGCCGTCACGGCAAGTACGCCGCCGGGCCCGAGGCGACCGGCCGTCGTCCGGGTGTCGGCCAGCCGCGACGGGGTCACGGGGGCGAGCGTCGCACTCGCCTCGAACCAGCCCGCCACGTCGGCCACGAGGTGGGCCGACGCCATGGTGAAGAGGCAGAACGAGCCGTCGGCGGCCAGCGGCACGATGGCGAGCCCAGCGACGGTGCCGCTCGGGCCGTAGTTCAGCGACGACGCCGTCGGGCGCGGCTCGTCGCACGGCCAGGCCGTGACGAAGCCCGGGCCGGCCGCCTCGGTCGCCGTGACGGTGGCGATGACGGCCCGGGAGCCCGCCGGCACGCCCGGCGTGACCCGCACGGTCGACCCGGCGTCGGGCGCCACGCCGGCCGTCCGGGTGTCGAGCACGCGCGCCGGGTTCACGGTCTCGAGCCCGGCGGCAGCGGCGAACGTGCCCTCCAGATCGACGAGCACATGGGCGTCCTGCGACGTGTAGACGCATGCCGAGCCGTCGGCGGCGAGCCGGGTGACGGCGAGGTTGGCGACGGTCTGGTGCCGGACGTAGTTGAGGTTGGATGCCACCGGCCGGGGCTGGTCGCACGGCCAGACGGTGAGGAACCCGGCGGCTCGGGGCCAGGTGACGGTGACGTTGAGGGCGGCCGCCGGTGCGCCCGCCGCCACCGGGACCCGCAGGGTGGCACCGGCCGCGAGCCGGCCCACCCCGTCGATCTCGTCGGCGAGGAGATCGGCCATGGCCGCGGCGCCGGCCG